>DASPJI010000640.1:0-5763 GCA_035628695.1 Thermoanaerobaculia bacterium
CTGTCCCGCTCCCCGTTCTTCGACGTCCTGCTGGTGCTCCAGAACACGCCGCCGCGCGCCCTGGAGCTGCCCGGCCTCGCCCTCCTGCCGGCACCGGGCGGCGGCGGGGCCGCCCTCTTCGACTGGACCTTCAACGCGGTGGAGACCGGCGGCGCGCTCGCCCTCTCCCTGGCCTACAGCGCCGACCTGTTCGAGGCCCCCACCGCCGAGCGGGCCCTGTCCCATCTGGCGAGCCTGGTGCGGGAGGCGGGCGCCGCCCCGGCGAGGCCGCTGGGGGACCTGCCGCTCCTCTCCCCGGCCGAACGGTTCCAACTCGCCCGGGAGTGGAACGACACGGCCGTGTCCCGGCCCGGCGGCCTGTTCCTGCACGGCCTCGTGGCGGACCAGGCGGCGCGGACACCCGACGCGGTGGCCGTGACGTTCGAAGGGGAGAGCCTCACCTTCGGCGAGCTCCACCTCCAGGCCCGCCGCCTGGCCCGCAGCCTGCGCGTCCACGGCTGCGGTCCCGAGGTCCGGGTGGGCATCGCCATGGAGCGCTCGCTGGAGCTGGTGGTGGCCCTGCTGGGGACCCTGGAGGCGGGCGCCGCCTACGTCCCCCTGGACCCCGACCACCCCCGGGAGCGACTGGCCCTGAGGCTCGAGGACGCCGCGCCGGCCGTGATCGTCGCCCAGGAGCGCCTGCTGCCGCGGCTCCCCGAGGCCGCCATCCCGGTCGTCCTCCTGGATGGCGCCCTGAGCGGGCGGCCGCTGGCCGCGGCCGACTCTGAGACCGGGTCCGGGACACGATGCGGCGATCTGCAGCTCGCCTACGTCATCTTCACCTCGGGCTCCACGGGGAGGCCCAAGGCCTCCATGCTGCACCACCGGGGCATCGTCAACCGGCTGCTCTGGATGCGGCAGGCCTACGGTGTCGGCCCGTCCGACGTGGTCCTCCAGAAGACCCCCTTCGGCTTCGACGTCTCGGTCTGGGAGCTGTTCGAGCCGCTGGTCACCGGCGGCCGGCTGGTCATGGCCCGGCCCGAGGGGCACCGGGACGGCGCCTATCTGGCGGACCTGGTCGGGCGCGAGCAGGTGAGCGTCCTACACTTCGTCCCCTCCATGCTGCGGCTGTTCCTGGAGGAGCCGGACCTCTCCGCCTGCGGCTCCGTCCGCCTGGTGGTGGCGAGCGGCGAGGCCCTCGGCCCGGACCTGGCGCGGCGATTCCGCGAGCGGCTCGCCGCGCCGGCGCTGGAGAACCTCTATGGCCCCACCGAGGCCTCCGTCGAGGTCACCGCCTGGAGCTGCGGCGAGGCCGACCTCGCGGCGGTCCCCATCGGCCGGCCGATCGACAACGCCGGCATCCATCTCCTCGACCGCGGCTGGCAGCCGGTGCCGATCGGCGTCCCGGGCGAGCTCTGGATCGGCGGCGTGGGCGTGGCCCG
Source organism: Thermoanaerobaculia bacterium (assembly GCA_035628695.1). Taxonomy (GTDB): domain Bacteria; phylum Acidobacteriota; class Thermoanaerobaculia; order Multivoradales; family UBA5704; genus DASPJI01. The sequence continues at coordinate 1,422 of DASPJI010000640.1, forward strand.
GGGTTATCTCGGCCGTCCCGGGCTGACCGCCGAGCGCTTCGTCCCCGACCCCTTCTCGTCCGCCCCGGGGGCCCGCGTCTATCGCTCGGGAGACCTGGCGCGGCACCGGGCCGATGGGGCCGTGGAGTTCCTCGGTCGCGTCGACCAGCAGGTGAAGGTCCGCGGCTTCCGGGTGGAGCCCGGCGAGGTGGAGGCGGCGCTGCGCGATCACCCCGCCGTCCGCCAGGCCGCGGTGGTGGCGCGCCACGGCAGCGGCGGACCGGCGCTGGTGGCCTACGTGGTGTCCCGAGAGGGGGCGGGCGGCTCGACGGAGCCGGCCGCTCTGCGAACCTTCCTGCGGCAGCGCCTGCCCGAGCCCATGGTGCCGTCCCTCTTCGTGCGCCTCCCGGCGCTGCCGCTCAACGCCAGCGGCAAGCTGGACCGGCGGGCCCTTCCCGAGCCCGCGGGAGAAGGGGGGGATGTTGGAGCCGCGGCACCGGTGGCGCCGCGGGACCCTGTGGAAGAGGGGATCGCCGCCATCTGGCGGGAGGTCCTGGGGACCGGACGGGTGGGCGTCCACGACGTCTTCTTCGAGCTCGGCGGCCACTCCCTGGCGGCCACCCGCGTGGTCTCCCGCGTCCGCGCCGCCTTCGGCGTCGACCTGCCGCTGCGGGCCCTCTTCGAGGCCCCCACCGTGGCCGGCCTGGGGGAGCGGGTCCGCCTCGCGCTACGGCACGGCGCCGGCACCGCACTGTCGCCGACATCGCCGCCGCTGGCGGCCGATCCCGCCGGCGCTCTTGGCGCGCCTCTCTCCTTCGCCCAGCAGCGCCTCTGGTTCCTCCATCGCCTGGAGCCGGGTTCCACGGTCTACAACCTGCGGGTGGCGGTGCGGCTCCAGGGGGACCTGGATCCTGGGATGCTCGCCCGCGCCTTCGGTGAGGTGGTGGGCCGCCACGCGACGCTCCGCACCCACTTCGCCGAAGTGGAGGGGGAGCCCGTGCAGGTCATCGAGCCGGCGGTGCCGCCTGCGGCCTTCGTCCTGCCCCTGGCCGACATGACTGCACTGGGGGAGCGCTCCCGCGACGAAGCCCTGCGGCTGGCGGAGGAGCTGGGCGGCCGGCCGTTCGACCTGGGCCGCGGCCCGCTGGTCCGCCCCCTGCTGCTGCGCCTTCCCGGCGGCGCCGGAAGCGCGCCCCTCTCCGCGCTGCTGGTGGTGATGCACCACGTGGTGAGCGACGCCTGGTCCATGGGGATCCTGGTGCGGGAGCTGTCGGCGCTCCACGACGCGTTCCGGCGCGGCGCCCCGTCGCCGCTGCCCGAGCTGCCGGTCCAGTACGCCGATTTCGCCCGCTGGCAACGGCGCTGGCTCTCCGGCGAGGTGCTGGCCGGAGAGCTGGCCTGGTGGCGCGAGCGCCTGGCCGGCTTGCCAGCCCGTCTCGACCTGCCCACGGACCGGCCGCGGCCGCCGGTGCCGTCGCGGCGCGGCGCCCATCGCGACCTGCGGATCGCGCCGGAGCTGGGAGCCCGGGTGGCGGCGCTGGCGCTCCGCGAGGGGGCCACCCCCTTCATGGTCCTGCTCGCCGTCTATCAGGGGCTCCTCGCCCGCTGGTCCGGGCAGGACGACTTCGCCGTCGGCACCCCCGTCGCCGGCCGCACCCGGGTCGAGGTGGAGGAGCTGATCGGCTTCTTCATCAACAACCTGGTGCTGCGGGCGCGCCTGGGAGGGGAGCCGGATTTCCACGAGCTGCTGGGCCGGGTGCGGAGCACGACCTTGGATGCCTACGGCCATCAGGACCTGCCGTTCGAGAAGCTGGTGGAGGAGCTGGCGCCGGAGCGCAGCCTCGCCCACTCGCCCATCTTCCAGGTGGTCTTCGGCCTGCAGACCGCTCCCGGTGGGACCGAGGAGGCGGAGAGGACCGGCGGCAGCGGCGACGGCCTGGATACCCCGGAGCTGGGGAGCCGGACCGCCAAGTACGACCTCCTCCTCTCCCTCTTCCACGCCGGCGCCGGCTTCGAGGGGTTGGCCGAGTACGACACCGACCTGTTCGACGGCACCACCGTCGACCGGTTCCTGAACCAGCTCGAGACGCTGCTCGCCGCCGCCGTGACCGACCCCGGGCGGCCGCTGGCGGACGTCCCCCTTCTCGCGGCGGCGGAGAGGCACCAGACGCTCGTCGAATGGAACGGCGCGGTCACCCCATACCCGCGGGACGCCACCGTCCACCAGCTCTTCGAGGAGCAGGCCGACCGCGACCCGGGCGCCGTCGCCGTGGTCTCGCCGGCGGGCACGATGAGCTATGGCGAGCTGGAGGCCCGCGCCAACCGCCTCGCCCACTCCCTGCGGGCCTGGGGTGTGGGGCCCGAGATGCTGGTGGGGCTCTGCCTCGAGCGCTCGGCGGAGATGGTGGTCGCCATGCTGGCGATCCTCAAGGCGGGCGGCGCCTACGTGCCGCTGGACCCCGCCTACCCGCTGGAGCGTCTCGCCTTCCTGCTGGGCAACGCCTTCATGCCGGTGGTGCTGACCGAGGAGCGGGTGGCCGACCGCCTGCCGGCCGGACCGATGACCCGGCTGGTGCTCCTGGACGCCGACCGCGACGAGCTCGCGGCGTGGAGCGAGTCCCGGCCCGAGCCGTGGGCCCTGCCGGAGAACCTGGTCTACGTGATGTACACCTCGGGCTCCACGGGCGAGCCGAAGGGGGTAGCCGCCATCCATCGCGGCGTGACCCGGCTGGTGCGCGAGACGGGATACGCCCGCTTCGGCCGCGACGAGGTCTTCCTGCAGCTCGCCCCGGTCTCCTTCGACGCCTCGACGCTGGAGATCTGGGGGCCGCTCCTCAACGGCGGCCGGCTGGTGGTGCCCGAGCCGGGCACCGTCTCGCTGGCGGAGTTGGGCGGCCTGCTGGCGGACCAGGGCGTCACCACGCTCTGGCTCACCGCCGGCCTGTTCCACGAGATGGCCGACGCGCACCTCGCGGGCCTCTCTCCGCTGCGCCAGCTCCTGGCGGGCGGCGATGTGCTGTCCCCGGCCCACGTGCGCCGGGTCCTGGAAGACCTCCCCGGCCGCCGGGTGATCAACGGCTACGGCCCGACCGAGAACACCACCTTCACCTGCTGCCACCCGATGGCGGACCCGGCCGACGTCGGGCCGTCCGTCGCCATCGGCCGGCCGATCGCCAACACCTCCGTCTACCTGATCGACCGCCGTACTGGCGATCGGCCGGTGCCGCCGGGTGTCGCCGGCGAGCTGGCGATCGGCGGCGACGGCCTCGCCCGGGGCTATCTCGACCGCCCGGACCTCACCGCCGAGCGCTGGCGCCCCGACGCCGCCAGCGGCCGGTCGGGAGAGCGCCTCTACCAGAGCGGCGACCTGGCCCGGTACCTCGCCGACGGCCGGATCGAGTTCCTGGGCCGTATCGATCAGCAGGTGAAGATCCGCGGCTTCCGAATCGAGCCGGGGGAGATCGAGGCCGCCCTGACCCGCCATCCGGCGGTGCGCGAAAGCGTGGTGGTGGCGCGGGAGGACCGGCCGGGGGACCGCCGGCTGGTGGCCTATGTGGCGACGGACACCCTGGGCGGCGACGAGGGGGAGCGCGAGCTACGCTCCTTCCTGGCCGAACAGCTGCCGGCCCACATGGTGCCGGCCCACGTCGTCTTCCTGGAGGCGCTGCCCCTCACCCCCAACGGCAAGGTGGACCGGCGGGCGTTGCCCGTCCCAGGAACGGAGGGGGTGCCGGCGGCCGGGTTCGTCGCGCCGGGCGACAGAGTGGAGGAGGGGCTGGCGGCGATCTGGTCCGAGGTCCTCGGACGCTCACCGATCGGCGCGCGGGACAACTTCTTCGAGCTGGGTGGCCATTCGCTGCTGGCCGTGCGGGTGATCTCCCAGGTGCGCGACCGCTTCGGCGTGGAGCTCCCCCTGCGCGTCCTTTTCGAGGAGCCGACGGTGGCGAGCCTCGCCCGCTCCCTGCGCGAGGCGCAGGCGAACGAGGACGCCCCCCTGTCCGAGGCGCCGCCCCTGCGCCCCCTGCTGCGCAACCCCCGGCCGGAGCACGAGGAGGTCTTCCCGCTCTCCTTCGCGCAGCAACGGCTCTGGTTCCTCGATCGTCTGGAGCCGGGGTCGGCCCTCTACAACATGCCCATGGTGGTGCGCCTCGAGGGGGCCCTGGACGCCGCCCTCCTGGAAGGGGCCGTCGGCGAGATCATCCGCCGCCACGAGACCCTGCGCACCACGTTGCGCATGGGGGCCGCCGGCGGGGAGCCGGTCCAGGCCGTGGCGCCGCCGGGCCCCTTCGTCCTGCCGCTGGCCGACCTCTCGGGGCTCGCGGGCGGGATCACCGAGGAGGTGCGGCGCCTGGTGGAGGAGGAC
>DASPJI010000641.1:0-4546 GCA_035628695.1 Thermoanaerobaculia bacterium
CGCCAACGAGGGGGCCCGCGCCGGCGCCTACCGGTACAAGACCCGCTCGTTCGGCCTCACCATCCTCCTCCCCATGGAGGAGCAGCCCAACCCGTTCCTCGACGAGGTGGCCCAGCACTCCACCTTCTTCTCGCGGCTCCACCAGTTCATCCGCCTGTCGCACGCCTATATCGTGGTCGACGGCGGCATCGGCACCACCCTGGAGGCCATGATGGTCTGGCAGCTCCTCCAGGTGCGCATGCTCCACGACCGCCAGGTCGTCTTCGTCGGCCCGATGTGGAAGGGGCTCCGCGAGTGGATCGAGCACGACATCATCGGCCGCGGGCTCGCCTCCCCTCCGGACATCAACATCCCCGTCTGGGTCGACCGGCTGGAGGACGCCTTGAAGGTGGTCGGCGAGGCGCGTGACGAGTTCCTCCGCCGCCACAAGGTCGTGCTCCCCCCTGTCGTCGACGAGGAGACGGGCGACCTGCAGAAGTCCCCGGCCCCTTCCCCGGCCGCGGAGAGATAACCGGCCCTACTCCTCGTCCGTAAGCTGAGCTGCCCGCCACAGCTCGCGGTACTTCTCTTGCACATAGGGATCGAGCGACTCCGCCAGATCCTCCTGGAGGGCGTTCACCCGGATCAACTCGATGACGTCGGCCAGGTCGCGGAGCCTGTGGGGTGCCGTCATTCCGGAGGCCAGCTTGAGCTCGACCAGAGTTGGGAGCGGCAGCAACGCGAACCGCTCGCCGCGCACGGCCGCGCGGGCCGGATCGGGAAAGGCGACAGGCTTCGCCTTTCCGTCCCCCGGATAGTCTCCCGTCAGGACCACGTCGATCGTGACGTTCTGGGCTGTATCCCGGACGCCCTTGCTGCCAGGGAACTTCTCGAGGTAACCCCGTCCGAGACAGGCCTGCTTGAAGGACTCCAGGCCTTCGCGGCGCAACAGGACGTCGACGTCGCTGGTCGTCCGCTGATAGCCATACGCGTTGAGCGACAAGGCGCCGACGATGGCGTAGGGGATCTCCAGCTTCGTCAGGCGATCGACCAGGCGCTCGAGGGCCCTATGCACGTTCGATGTGTTCATGAAGAACCTTGCCGCCTCACGGGCTCCGGCGAGGAACCTTTCCTCCTCCTGGGAACGAAGCCGGCCGGCTTGAACTGACGTGTGCTTCATCGCAAACCTCGCCCCACTATCTTAGCTCACAGCCCGGGCTCCTTCCCCCGAGGTAAGATTCCCCCAACCCTCGCCGGGAGACCCGGCACGCGCTTTGCTGCGCGGGGGGTAATGGCCGCCCGTTTCCGGGATTCCACGACAACCCGGCACATCCAGGCGCCTCTGTTGCCGCGCCGTTCTGGCGCACAGGGACGTTCTGGCAGGCAGGAGGGGGGCACATTTGGACACCGCCGAGTCGATATCGAACCAAGGGGAGCGTGAATGAGTGGATGTTTTCTGATGCTGTTGCAGGTGGGTCCGGTCCCGGCGGCCGGAGAGGAGGGCCCGGGCATCCTCGAGTTCTTCTGGGGGGCGGGCCCGATGGCCAAGATCGTCCTCCTGACCCTGGTCCTCTTCTCCCTCTTCTCCTGGGCCGTGATGATCGGCAAGTCGGTGCAGCTCCGCCGCGCCGACGCCCAGAGCGAGAAGTTCATGGAGGTCTTCCACCGCAGCCAGCGCTTCAGTGAGGTCAACGCCCAGGCCGGCAAGCTCCGCACCTCCCCTCTGGTCGGCATCTTCCAGGCGGGCTATGCCGAGATCGACGGCCAGATCAAGGCCGCCGCCGAGGCCGACCGCCCTGCCGACCGCAAGGCCGGCGCCCCCGGCGGCTACCGGATCACGTCGCTGCCGTCGCTCGAGCGCACCCTGGCCCGCGCCGCCGGCGTCGAGCTCCGCGGCCTGCAGCGCTGGGTGCCGTTCCTCGCCACGACCGCGTCGGCGACACCGTTCATCGGCCTCTTCGGCACGGTGTGGGGCATCATGATGGCGTTCAACCAGATCGGCCTCTCCGGCTCGACCTCCATCGTCGCGGTCGCCCCCGGCATCGCCGAGGCGCTGATCAACACCGCCGCCGGCCTCGGCGCCGCCATCCCCGCGCTCATCGGCTACAACTACTTCGCGCAGCGCATGCGGCAGGTCAAGGCGCGGATGGACGACTTCATCCTCGAGTTCCTGAACCTGGCCGAGAGGAACTTCACCTAGGGGTCCGCCATGGCCTTCAACGTAGGCAACGGCAACGGCGACGAAGAGTCGGTCCTGGCGGACATCAACGTCACGCCGCTGGTGGACGTGATGCTGGTGCTGCTCATCATCTTCATGATCGCCGCCCCCATGCTCCACCAGGGGATCGAGGTGGCGCTCCCGCGCGCCGAGGCGCAGAACCTGCCCATGCGCATGGAGGACCCCCTCGTCGTCTCCGTCAACCGGGACGGCCAGATCTTCCTGCGCGAGGAGCCGGTCGAGAAGGACAGCCTGGTGGAGGTGCTCCAGGCCGAGATCTCCTCCCGCGGCGGCGAGGACGACACGGTCTTCCTCAAGGGGGACCGGGAGCTGCCGTACGGCGACATGATCGGGATCCTCGACCTCCTCCACCAGGGGGGGATCACCCGCATCGGCATGGTCACCGAGCGGCCGCAGCGGGAGGGCAGACGGTAGGACATGAGCCGGGGTGTCAATCAGGTGCTCGCCCAGCGGGCGAAGGGTGAAGGGCGCCGCCCCGCGGCGATGAGCCTGGGCGCGGCGCTGCTGCTGCACGCCCTGCTGGTCGGCGCCGCGCTGGGGCTGCCGCGCCTGCAGCCGCCTCCCCCGCCGCTGGAGTTCGTGCCGGTCACCGTCCTCCCGGCCCAGGCGCTGGGCGTGCGCCGCCCCGCGCCGGCGCGATCCAAGCCCGCCCCCCCGAAGCCCGCGCCCGTCCAGGAGGCGGAGCCCGCCGCTCCCGAGCCGGAGCCGGAGCCCGAGGCGCCCGCGCCGGAGCCTGAACCGGAGCCCGAGCCGCCGGCACCGAAGCCGCGCGAGGAGGCGCCGGTCCTCCCCCGGGAGACGCCGAAGAGGCCGGAGAAGAAGCCCGAGCCCAAGCCGGAGAGGACACCGGACAGGACGCCGGCCCCGAAGCCGGCCGAGACCGGCCGCAAGCCGGCGGACAGCAAGAAGCCCAGCTCCGAGACCGGACGGGACACCAAGGTCCCCACGCCGAAACCGGCCGAGCCCAGGCCCTCCCAGGGGACGCAGCCGGGCGGCACCGGCGACCAGGTGGGACGCCAGGGCGCCGCCACCGGCAGCCCGACCGGGACCACGGCCTTCGGCTCCGAGATCGCCGGGCTCGACAACCCGGATTTCACCTATGGCTACTACATCGACCGGCTGCTGTCGCTGATCGACGCCAACTGGGTGCGCCCGAACATGGGGAGCGGCGTGCGGGCGATCATCGCGTTCCGCATCCAGAAGGACGGCAGCATCACCGAGCTGCGCGTGGCGGAGTCTTCCGGCTACAATGCCTTCGACCTGGCGGCGCTGCGCGCGGTCCAGAACGCCTCGCCCTTCCCGCCCCTGCCGCGGGCCTACCGTCATGACAACCTGGGCGTCAACCTGATCGTGCGCTAGCCAACGAGGATCCATGAGACGAATTCAAGCCATCCACCTTGCCGTCGCCACCCTCCTGCTGGCTCTGGGGCTCTCGCTCCCCCGCATCTTCGCCCAGCAGGCCCCGCCGCAGACCGAGCCGGTCCAGGACGGCCAGGTCACGCTCGAGCTGCGGCGCGGCCAGCGCCCGCTGATCCGCCTGGCCTTCCCGGCGTTCCGCGGCGGCCAGGGCCTGTCGGGCGAAGCGGCCGCTGCGGCGCGGGAGCTGGAGGCCACGGTGCGCCAGGACCTGGCGAACTCGGGCTTCTTCGAGATCCAGGGGCCGGAGCAGCTCCGGTCGCTGGCGCTGACCGGCGACGTCACCCGCGACGCCGCGGCCTACCGCGCCGCCGGCAACGAGGTGCTGCTGCTCGGCGACGTCCGCGGCGAGCCCGACCGCATCGTCTTCGAGGGCCGGCTGTTCGACCTGGGGAGCGGCCAGGCGATCCTCGCCAAGCGCTACCGCGGCGAGCTCAAGGTGACCCGGCGCATCGGCCACACGTTCGCCGACGAGGTCATCCGCTACCTGACCGGCTCGAGCGGCATCTCCCTGTCGACGATCGCCTTCACGTCGGACCGCACGGGCCACAAGGAGATCTTCCTGATGGACTACGACGGTGCGAACCAGCGGCGGATCACCGGCCACCGGTCGACCTCCATGTCACCCGCCTGGAGCCGCGGCGGCGACGGCCTGGCCTACACCTCGTTCTTCCGGGGCGGGCCGGGGATCTACTTCGCGGAGCTGGCGAGCGGCCGGAAGCGGCCGATCATCACCTCGGGATCGCTCAACATCACCCCGACCTTCTCGCCGGACGGCAGCCGCGTCGCCTTCGCCCGCTCGCTGGACGGCAACATCGAGATCTACACCTCGGACCGCAGCGGCGGCGGCCTGCGCCGGCTGACCCACTCGAACGCCATCGACACCAACCCGGCGTGGAGCCCGAAGGGGGG
>DASPJI010000642.1:0-11676 GCA_035628695.1 Thermoanaerobaculia bacterium
CGCCCTGTTCGCCGGCGCCGTCGAGGCCGGAGCCCGGGCCGTCGGAGCGGGGGCGCGGCGATGAGCCCGGTGGATACTCCCCGCCAGACGGCGGAGCCGCCGATCACCCCGGAGGTCGTCCGCTCCCACGGGATGACGGACGAGGAGTACGAGCGCCTGCGGGGGATCCTCGGGCGCGATCCCAACTGGACCGAGCTGGGCATCACCTCGGCGCTGTGGTCCGAGCACTGCTCCTACAAGTCCTCCAAGGTCTATCTGAAGGAGTTCCCCACCTCGGGGCCGCACGTGCTCCAGGGGCCGGGCGAGAACGCCGGCGTGGTCGACATCGGCCACGGCTGGGTGGCGGTGTTCAAGATGGAGAGCCACAACCACCCGAGCTTCATCGAGCCCTACCAGGGGGCGGCGACCGGGGTGGGAGGCATCCTGCGCGACATCTTCACCATGGGCGCGCGCCCCATCGCCTGCATGGACTCCCTGCGCTTCGGCGAGATCGACGCGCCGCGCATGCGCTTCCTCATCGACGGCGTGGTGCGCGGCATCGGCGGCTACGGCAACTGCATGGGCATCCCGACCGTCGGGGGGGAGACCCAGTTCCACCGCTGCTACAACGGCAACATCCTGGTCAACGCCTTCGCCCTGGGGGTCGCCCGGCGCGACCGCATCTTCCACGCCCGGGCGAGCGGCGCCGGCAACCCGGTGCTCTACGTCGGCAGCCGCACCGGCCGCGACGGCATCCACGGCGCCACGATGGCGTCGGAGTCGTTCGACTCCGAGAGCGAGCAGAAGCGGCCGACGGTGCAGGTGGGCGATCCGTTCACCGAGAAGATCCTGCTCGAGGCCTGCCTGGAGGCCATGCGCACCGGCGCCATCGTCGCCATCCAGGACATGGGGGCGGCGGGGCTCACCAGCTCGACCTTCGAGATGGCGGGGCGGGGCGGCACGGGCCTCGAGCTCGACCTCGACCGGGTGCCGCTGCGCGAGCCCAACCTCACCCCCTACGAGATGATGCTCTCCGAGTCGCAGGAGCGCATGGTCATCGTGGCGAAGCGGGGCCGCGAGGAGGAGCTGGTCAAGGTCTACCGGCGCTGGGGCCTCGAGATCGAGCCGATCGGCGAGGTCACGGACACCGGCCGGGCCGTGCTCGTCTGGCGCGGCGAGGTGGCTGCGGACATCCCGATCCGCCCGCTCACCGAGGAGGCGCCGGTCTATCGCCGGCCGGCCGAGCCGCCGGCGGACCTCGCCGAGCGCCAGCGCGCGCCCGAGGTGCCGCAGCCGGACGACCTCGCCGGCACCCTGGAGCGGCTGCTGGCGACCCCCGACTTCGGCAGCAAGGAGTGGATCTGGCGCCAGTACGACCACACGGTGCGCACCAACACCGTGCAGGGTCCCGGGGGCGACGCGGCGGTGCTGCTGCTCAAGGGGACGCCGGCCGGCCTCGCCATGACGTCGGACGTCAACCCCATCTACTGCTGGCTCGACCCGCGGCGCGGCGGCGCCCAGGCGGTGGCCGAGGCGGTGCGCAACCTCGCCTGCACGGGCGCCGAGCCGGTGGGCCTCACCGACTGCCTGAACTTCGGCAACCCCGAGCGGCCGGAGATCACCTGGCAGTTCCGCGAGGCGATCCGCGGCATGTCCGAGGCCTGCCGGGCACTGGCTGTGCCGGTGATCTCGGGCAACGTCTCCTTCTACAACGAGACCGAGGGCAAGTCGATCTACCCGACGCCGACCATCGGCATGGTGGGAGTGATCGCCAACCTGGCGAGCGTACCGGACCCGTGCTTCAAGCGGGCCGGGGACCGGGTGGTGCTCCTGGGCCAGGACCGCGGGGAGCACGGCGGCTCGGCCTATCTCCGCCTCCTCCACGGCATCGAGCAGGGGCTGCCGCCCGAGGTGGACCTCGCCGCCGAGCTGGCCCTGGCCAAGCTGCTCCGCTCGCTCGTCGCCCGCGGCCTCGTCCGCACCGCCCACGACCTGTCGGAGGGCGGCCTCGCCATCGCCCTGGCCGAGGCCTGCTTCGGCCACGGCCTCGGCGCCACCCTCGAGGTCCCGCTGGAGGGGGCCGGCCTCTTCTCCGAGACCCAGGCGCGGGCGATGGTCGCCTGTCCCCCCGCCTCGCTCGACCGGTTGCTCGCCGCGGCCGAGGAGGCCGGAGTGCCGGCCCAGGAGATCGGTGAAGTCGGAGGCGACGAGCTGGTCGTCCGCGCCGGAGGCGGCCTTCTCCGCGCCTCCGTCCCCCATCTCCATGAGGTCTGGTCCACCGCCCTCCCCAAGGCGCTCGGCCTGTGACCCACCCTCAGCCACAGAATCGGGCGGGGGGCCGGGAGGCTTCCCGCTCCGCGCAGGCGACTGGCAGCGAGGGCGGGGGGCCGGGCGGAGCGCACACGAAGGAGCCGAGCAGGAGCGGGAAGCCTCCCGGCAGGGGGGCAACCGCCGCCTGGGGGCTCGCCCTGGGTATCCTGGCCTAACCGGGGTATGAGAATATTGGGCAAAGATCGCCCGTTGAAAGTGAAGCCGGACACGAACCGGGACCGGACTCTCTTCTGATCTCGAACTCTGGAATGGACGCAGGACGGATCCTCCATGTGCGGAATCTTCGGCATCGACGGCTGTGACGACGCGGCCAATCTGACCTACCTGGGCCTCTACGCCCTGCAGCACCGCGGGCAGGAGAGCTCGGGCATCGTCTCGTGGGACGGCGCGCAGCTCCACCGCGAGCGGGGGATGGGGCACGTCTCGGACGTCTTCCCCGAGGAGGTGCTCCGGCGCATGCCCGGCAGCCGCGCGGTGGGGCACACCCGCTACTCGACGGCGGGCTCCAGCGTCCTCTCGAACGCCCAGCCCATCGTGGTGAAGACCTCCATGGGGCCGCTGGGCATCGTGCACAACGGCAACCTGACCAATCCGGTCGGCATCCGCAACCGTCTGGAGCAAGAGGGCTCCATCTTCCAGACCACCAGCGACACCGAGGTGATCCTCCACCTCATGGCGCGCAACCCGCGGCGCGACGTGGTGGAGTCGTTCATGCTCGCGCTGGAGCACGTCGAGGGGGCCTATTCGCTCCTCCTGGTGACCGACAACGGCCTGATCGCGGCGCGGGACCCGAACGGATTCCGGCCGCTGATGCTGGGAGACCTGAACGGCTGCCCCTGCTTCGCCTCGGAGAGCGGCCCGTTCGACCTCCTGGGGGCGCGGACGGTGCGCGAGCTGGAGCCGGGGGAGGTGGTGGTGGCGCGCAACGGCCAGGTCGAGAGCTACCGTCTGAACCGGCTGGTGCAGCCGGCGCGCTGCATCTTCGAGCACGTCTACTTCGCCCGGCCGGACAGCAAGGTCTTCGGCGACGCGGTGTCACAGACGCGGCTCCGCATGGGAGCGCGCCTGGCGCGGGAGGCGCCGGCGGTGGCGGACCTCGTCGCGCCGGTGCCGGACAGCGGCCTCTACGCCGCCATGGGCTACAGCCGCGAGTCGGGCCTGCCGCTGGAGTTCGGGCTGATCCGCAACCACTACGTGGGCCGGACGTTCATCGAGCCCAAGCAGTCGATCCGGAACTTCGGGGTGAAGATCAAGCTGAACCCGGTGCGCGAGCTGATCGAGGGCAAGCGGGTGGTGCTGATCGACGACTCGATCGTCCGCGGCACCACCTCGCGCAAGATCGTAGGCATGGTGAAGGACGCCGGCGCCGCCGAGGTCCACCTGCGGATCTCCGCGCCGCCGACCCAGTGGCCCTGCCACTACGGCATCGACACCCCGACGCGGGACGAGCTGATCGCTTCGCACCACACCGTCGAGGAGATCCGCCAGTTCATCGGCGCGGACAGCCTCGCCTACCTCTCGCTCGACGGCATGCTTGCCTCGGTGAGCGGCCCCCGCGACAGCTACTGCACCGCCTGCTGGACCGGCGACTACCCCGTCCCCATCTCCCCCGAAGACCGGCGCCAGGCCGAGCTCTTCCCCATCCGGGCGGGGGGAGTGGAGTAGGGAAGGAGGGTGAAATGATCTTCCATGTGACTCTGAATCAGGCGGAGGACGGTTGGGTGGTCGCGGAGTGCCCCGCCCTTCCCGGGTGCGTGTCGCAGGGGCAGGACGAAAAGGAAGCTCTCGACAACATCAAAGAGGCGATCACCGCCTGGCTCTGGGCAGAGGATCAGAAGGCCCTCTCCCAGATCGATGAAAAACCAGTCGTCCTCGTCGCCGTCTGAGTCTGTGGTCCGTCTAGCCAATATTTCGGGCAGAGACGCCGTCCGGGCCTTCGAAAGGGCTGGCTGGCGCCGTTTGGGTCAGGTCGGCAGCCACGTCGTCCTGGTCAAAGACGGGGCTCGGGCCAATCTTTCCATCCCTCAGCACAAAGAGCTGTCGATCGGCACGCTCCGTGCCCTGATCCGTCATTCGGGCCTGACGGTAGAAGAATTCATGGATCTTCTCTGATGCGGCTGAAGATCGAAACCCTCCTCGACCGTCCCCGGGACGTGGTCTGGCGCGCCTTCGAAGATCCCTCCAACCTCCGCAGGTGGCAGCCGTCGCTGGTGCGGATCGAGCCGCGGAAGGGGAGCCCCGGCCAAGTCGGCTCGGTGTCGAAGCTGTTCTTCTCCGGGGACGGGCCCGACTTCAGCCTCACCGAAACGGTGACCGGCCGCCGGGCGCCCGAGGAGCTCCTCGCCTCCTACGACAGCAGCCACACCCACAACACGGTCCGTCACCGCTTCTTCGACCTGGGCGACGGGCGCACCCGCTGGGTGGTGGAGGCGGAGTTCCAGTTCAAGGGCTTCCTGCGCCTGGCTTCCATGGCGCTCCAGGGCACGATCGAGAAGCGGCTGCGGGGAGACGTCGCCCGCTTCAAGGCGCGGCTGGAGGCAGGAGAGATGGAGCCGAGCGCCCGAGAGTAGCGGGTGCTTCCGGCGCCTCATCGAAGCTTCCGGCGTGCTGCCGGAGTTTCCGGCGCCCTGCCGAAGCTTCCGGCTCGCCATCAGAGTCTCCGACGGGTCATCCGAAGCTGCCGGCGTGCTGCCGAAGCTGCCGGCGCGCTGCCGGAGCTTTCGAGGGGCTGCCGGAGTTTCCAACCGGCCATCGGAAGCTCCGACGTGCTGCCGAAGGCTCCGCGGGGCCGGCGGACTCTCCGACGCGCCAGCGGAAGCTTCCGATGGGCTATCGAACGTCCCGACGTGCTGCCGGAATCTTCGGCGCGCCGCCGGAGACTTCGCCAAGCGGCCGGAAGCTCCGCCGAGAGAAAAGCGCCTCCCCCGCGGCGGCCCTGTCTCGCCGGCGGTGTCAGACCTCCAGAAAGGGGCGGGTTCTTTCCGCTAAACTCCCCCTCCGTGCTCGACATCCACCAGGCCTCCGCCGTCCGCAACTATCTTCTCGGCCTCCAGGACCGCATCTGCTCCGCCGTCGAAGGGGGGGAGGGGACCGGGCGCTTCGAGGAGGAGGTGTGGGAGCGGCCGGAGGGGGGTGGCGGGCGGTCGCGGGTGCTGTCCGAGGGGACGGTGTTCGAGCAGGCGGGGGTCGGCTTCTCCCATGTGTTCGGGCCCGGCCTGCCGCCGTCGGCCACGGCGCAGCGCCCGGAGCTCGCCGGCCGGAGCTACGACGCGATGGGGGTCTCCCTCGTCTTCCATCCGCGCAACCCCTATATCCCCACCTGCCACATGAACGTCCGCCTGTTCGTCGCCCGGAAAGAGGAGGCCGAGCCGGTCTGGTGGTTCGGCGGCGGCTTCGACCTCACGCCCTACTACGGCTTCGAGGAGGACGCCGTCCACTGGCACCGCACCGCCCGGGCCGCCTGCGAGCCGTTCGGCGCCGATGTCTACCCGCGTTTCAAGGAGCACTGCGACCGCTACTTCTTCCTGCGCCACCGCAACGAACAGCGGGGCGTCGGCGGGATCTTCTTCGACGACCTGAACGAGTGGGGGTTCGAGCGCTGCTTCGAGCTCCTGCGGAGCGTGGGCGCCCACTTCCTGCCGGCCTATCTGCCTATCCTGGAACGCCGGCGGGATCTCCCCTGGGGGGAGCGGGAGCGCGACTTCCAGCTCTACCGGCGCGGCCGCTACGTGGAATTCAACCTGGTGTGGGACCGCGGGACCCTGTTCGGCCTCCAATCCGGCGGGCGGACCGAGTCGATCCTCATGTCGCTGCCGCCGCTGGTGCGCTGGCGCTACAACTGGCGCCCGGAGCCGGGCAGTCCCGAGGCGCGGCTTTACGAGGAGTTCCTGCGCCCCCGGGACTGGGCCGACGGTCCCGGGGGTCCCGGGGGAGCCGCGGTCACTCCTTCTTGAGCGGGGTCTCGGCGAGGAACGGCCGCCACTCGAAGCTGGCGGGCCGGGAGGTGAACCGCCAGGACATCACGGCGATACGCGTGCCGTAGAGCAGCGGCAGCAGCGGCGCCTCGTCCTGGAGCAGCCGGTGGACTTCCGTGAGCGTCTCCTCGCGCCGCTCACTGCGGTAGCTCGTCAGCGCCGCGTCCATCGCCTGGCTCTTGAAGCGGGCCAGGTTGCCGCAGTAGGCGGCGGAGTGGCCGGGCCGCGGGATCCAGGACGAGGCGAGCAGCGCCTGGAGGTAGTCGACCTGGTCGGGGGTGTCGGGGATCCACCCCCAGAGGGCGAGGTCGTAGTTGCCGGACTCGGCCCGGCGCGAGAACTCCGCCATGTCCTTGGCCGGCTCGAGGCGCAACTGGATCCCCAGGGCGGCGAAGCGCTCCACGAGCTTCTCCGCCACCACCTGCGGCTGCGGCAGATAGGGGCGGGGCACGGAGGGCATCAGCATCCCCCACGGGCGGGCCGGCGCGCTGAAGCCGGCCTCGCGCAGCAGCGGCGCCGCCCGCTCCGGGCTGAACACGAAGCGGTCCCGCACCCGCCCCAGCACCGGCGGCAGGAGCGACGAGGCGGCGTAGGCCACCGGGTTCGAGTACAGGGCCGAGGCGAGGGCCAGCCGGTCCACGTTGAAGGTCAGCGCCCGCCGCACCCGGGCATCCGGGATTCGCTCCGTGTTGAAGAACAGGGCCGAGGTGCAGAAGCCGGGGACCAGGATCTTCTGGACGCCGGAGACCTTGTCCACCTGCTCGCGCGACAGGTAGTCGGTGAAGTCCACTTCGCGCTTCGCCACGGCGTCGATGAGCGCCGTGGGCTGGCCGTCGGCCGCCGGCAGGTAGACTTTGACGTGGATCTCGTCCGGGTAGACCGAGCCATTGTAGTGGGGGTTCTTCACCAGGCGCACCAGGTCCGACCGGGAGTCCGGGGCGTAGAGGAAGGGGCCGGTGGCGACGAAGCCGCCCGCGCCCTTTTTGACCACCGGCAGGTTGAGGTTGGCGAGCGTCAGGTCGAACCGGGCGTTGGGGTGGCGCAGCCGGAAGTAGACCCGGTCCCCCTTGGCCTCGACCGTCGCCTCCTGGGTGAAGCTGGAGGTGGCGGTGAGGGAGGAG
Source organism: Thermoanaerobaculia bacterium (assembly GCA_035628695.1). Classification (GTDB taxonomy): domain Bacteria; phylum Acidobacteriota; class Thermoanaerobaculia; order Multivoradales; family UBA5704; genus DASPJI01. The sequence continues at coordinate 7,406 of DASPJI010000642.1, forward strand.
GCGATCGCCTCGGCGGTGACCGGCGTGCCGTCCGAGAACTTGCGGTCGCGCCGGACCGCGGCCCAGAACGCCATGTTGCGCGGCCCGGCCGGGTCGACCTGGAGAGGCGCTTCCAGGAGCACCGGCTCGACGCCCCGGCCGTCCACCGACGGCCGGTAGGGGCTCTCGTAGATGTGCAACGGAATCACCACGTTGGCGAAGTCCAGGGCTTGCCGTGGATCGACGCCGAGCTTATGGGGGGTGAGGACTCCGACACGGATGATCTGAGGCATCGTGCTCTTCACGGGCTAAAGATGAATAGCGCACACGATACCACAGCACGCGACGCCAGGGCCGCCGCGGAGCGCCTGGTATACCTCTTGCGGTCTCCCCGGTCATGGCAAACGAAAGCAGCTCTTATCGCGGCGTCATCCTGGACATCGACGGCACCCTGGTGGACAGCAACGAGGCCCACGTGCAGGCCTGGACCCGGGCCTTCTCCGAGCACGGCTTCAACGTCCCCGCCGAGGAGGTCCGGCGTCTGGTCGGCATGGGGGGAGACAACCTGGTCCCGGCGGCGGTGGGGCTGGAGAACGAGGATCCGCGGAGCAAGTCTCTCCGCGAGCGGCACGGCGAGCTGTTCAAGGAGAAGCTCCCCGGCCTGCGCCCCTTCCCACGGGTAAGGGAGCTCCTGCAGCGGATGAAGGAGGACGGGATGGAGCTGGTGGTCGCCACCTCTTCGAACCCCGACCAGATGAAGGCGCTCCTCGAGATCGCCGACGTCGGCGACCTGCTGGAGGACGCCGCCTCGAAGGGGGACGCCAAGAGCTCCAAGCCGGATCCCGACATCGTCCAGGCCGCGCTGGAGCGTATCGGCCTCGCGGCCGGGGAGGTGGTGATGCTGGGCGATACCCCGTACGACGTCGAGGCCGCTGGCAGGATCGGCATCCGCACCCTGGCCCTGCGCTGCGGCGGCTTCACCGACGAGGATCTGGCCGGAGCCCTGGCCATCTATGACAACGCGGCGGACCTCCTGGCGAGATACGAGTCGTCGCCGCTGGCCACGGCTAGCGCGGTCATGGCCGGGAGGCGCTAGGCATGACCGTAGCGCCGGGCAGGTTGATACGGTGAAGCTGTTCCAAGGGATCAACGTGGTCTCCCTCTCCGTGCCCGACCTGGACGCGGCGCGCGAGTTCTACGGCCAGGTGCTCGGCCTCGGCGCACCGCTCTACGACATGCCCGAGATCGGCTGGGTCGAGTTCAGTGGTGGAGCCGCGGCGGGGAACATCGCCGTGACCACGAACGAGCCCGCCCAGCCGCCCAGCACCCGCACGACCGTGGTATTCAATACCCGCGACTGTTACGAAAGCTGCGCTGAGCTCCGGCGCCGGGGCGTGCAATGTGAGGAGCCGGTCGCCGTGCCGGGAGTGATCACGTACTGCACCTTCTACGATCCGTTCGGCAACCGGCTGCAGATGTGCAGCGATCCGCCGGAGGATTGAGCAAGGGGCTCCCCCGTCAGGCTTCCGGCGCCGCCGGGGTCCGCCAGGGGGCGGTGTGGAGGATCAGCCAGAGCGCGCCGCAGGTGATGGCGAGGTCGGCGACGTTGAAGATGCCGGTCCGCAGGCCGCCGAAGCCGATGCTCACGAAGTCCACCACGGCGCCGCCATTGAAGAAGCGGTCGAGCAGGTTGCCGATCCCGCCGCCCAGGATCAGCGAGAAGGCGAGGACCCGCGAGGCGTGCCACTCGCGGCCGCGCAGCACGAGGACCAGGACGGCCCCCGCCACGATGGCGGCGAGCACCGCGAAGCCGGCGAAGCGCGCTCCCGGCGGCAGGCTGGCGCCGAGGCTCAGGAAGGCGCCCGGGTTCTCCGCGTACTCCAGGCGGACAATGCCGGCCATGAGCGAGACGGGGTCGGAGCCCGCGAGCGTCCGCCGTGCCGCCGACTTGACCGCCTGGTCACAGCCGACGCAGAGGAGGAGCAGGAAGAAAACAGGGGCCAGCCGGGTAAAGCGGCTGATGGCGGTGGGACGCAGAGAGGTCTCGGGGCGATCGGGTACGGCAGACACGGCAACCTACACAGTCGAGAGATGTGGAGGGATTCTAGCAGGAAAGCGGCCGGATCACGCGTCGCGCCGTGACGCCTGCCACCTTTCCCGGGAGATACCGTAGACCAGCACGGGCATCGGCACGCCGGGGATCTCGGTCCGCCGCTCGAAGGTCTCGCCGACGCGCTCGGCGACGCGGATGGAGGCCCGGTTCTCCGGGTGGATGACGCTGATGACGTGATCCTGCCCCATCGCCGTGAAGGCGTGCTCCAGGGCGGCGCGCGCCGCCTCGGTCGCGTAGCCCTTCCCCCAGTGCGGCCGGCCCAGCGTCCAGCCCAGCTCGAAGCCGGGCCAGCCCTCCGGGTTGAAAAAACCGGCCCGGCCGATGAGGGAGCCGTCGGCTAGAAGCTCCAGCGCCCAGTGGCCATAGCCCCGCAGCCACCAGTGCCCCGTGATCATCGCCAGGTGGCGCCAGGACTCGTGGCGCGCCAGCGGCTGGCCGGTGAGGTACCGCATGACCTCGGGGTCGGAGCAGATCTCCGCGTAGGCCTCGAAGTCCTCCGGCCGGAACATGCGCAGCCGCAGGCGCTCGGTCTCGAGGGTGACCACGTCCATCGTGCCGCTCCGGAAGGGTCAGCCGGGGAAGCCCGGATCCCGGGGAGCGGCCGGGGGGTGGTAGGCGGCCGGAGGGGCCGCCGTGGCCGGAATCCCGCCCTGGATCTCCAGCTGGATCCCGCCCATGAAACCGGCGAGCAGGTTGTAGAGCGCCGACGAGAGGGCGCCGCCGATGAAGCCCAGGCAGCCGTAGACGATGGGGAAGATGACGACCGAGCCGACGCCGACGAAGGTGCTCGCGAGGGCTGAGCTGGGGTCCTCCGCGGCCGCGCCCGCGAAGCCGCCCAGCAGTGCGACCAGCGCCAGGATGCCGCCGGCGATGAGTCCGATCAACGCGTAGATCGCGCCCGCGATCTTCGCCACCGACAGCACACCGAACCGCCTGATGACCATGAGTCCCCTCCCTTTTCGAGAACCTGCTGAAACTGCTGTCCCGCTATGCTATGCCGCCCCCCACGCAGGGTCAATCAGCGCCGGCTCGCCGGCTCGGCGGGCTCCGTCCAGAGCTCCAGGGGGAGCGCCAGGAGGGCGTATCTGCCCTTGAGCGACCTCACCTGGTCCGAGTAGTCCGCCAGCGGCTGCGGCCCGAAGAACCGCTCGAGCTCGCGGCGCCGCAGCTTCAGCTCGCGGATCTCGAACCGGTAGAGGTCGTTCAACAGCTCCCGCAGGCGGGCCGGCGGCGTCGTGGGCCGGGGCCGGATGCCGAAACGTTCCAGCTCCCGCAGGACGGAGTCCCGGTACCTCAGGCCACGGCCTGCCGGAAGGCGGCGAGGAAGGTCTGCATCTGCTCGCGGGTGCCGAGGCTCACCCGCAGATGGTTGGGCAGAGCCGGGAAGACCCTCCCCACGCGTACCCCCCGCTCCCGCAGGGCGTCGATCACCGGCCGGGACTCGCGGCGCAGGTCGATCATGACGAAGTTGGTCTGCGACGGGATGGTGCGGTAGCCCAGCCGCTCCATCTCGGCGGTCACCAGGTCGCGGGTCTCGCGGTTGAGCCGGCGCGACCGCTCCACGTACGCGGGATCGCCGAGGCTCGCCCGGGCGGCCACCAGCGCCGCGGCGTTGGAGACGTCCCACGCCCGGTGGGCCCAGAGCTTCTCGATGACGTCGGGCCGGGCCACCGCGTAGCCGCAGCGCAGGCCGGCCAGCGCGTAGACCTTGGAGAAGGTGCGGGCCACGATGAGGTGCGGGTGCTCCGCGACGAGGGGGATGACACTCTCGTAGTCCGGGCTCTCGGCGTAGTGGTGATAGGCCTCATCCACCAGCACCATGGCCTTGCCCCGGCTCTCGGCGAGCAGCGCGCGCAGCTCCCCCTTGGGGGTGAGGCTCCCCGTGGGGTTGTTCGGATTGCAGACATAGATCAAACCGGTGCCGGGCGAGGCGGCGGCCAGCATCTTCGGGACGTCGTGCCGGAAATCGGCGGTGAGCGGCACCTTGACCACCTCGATGCCCAGGGCCCGGGCGTAGAGGGCCACGACCTCGAAGGCGGGATCGGCCATGACGATCTTCTTGCTGGAGCCGGCGAACGCGGTGGTCACGAGCCGCAGGATCTCGTTCGAGCCGGGCCCGAGGAGGGTCTGGCCGGTCCCGAGGCCGTGATGGCTCGCGAGCGCCGCGCTGAGCTCCTCG
>DASPJI010000643.1:0-3790 GCA_035628695.1 Thermoanaerobaculia bacterium
GACCGTCGAGCGCTTCGAGATGGTGCGCGACCGGCCGATCTACGCCGGCATCATGCTCGACACCTCCGGCTCGATGCAGGAGGAGATCGACGAGGCGATCAAGGGGGCGCTCGGCTTCTTCGAGAAGGTGATCACCCCCAAGGACCGGGCGGCAGTCTTCACCTTCGCCGACCGGCCGGAGCTGGCGGTCCGCTTCACCAACCAGCCGCAGGTGCTGGCGGGCGGCCTCGCCGGGCTGCACAGCGAGGGGGAGACGGCGCTCTACGATAGCCTGATCTACGGCCTCTACTACTTCGGCGGCCTCAAGGGGAAGCGGGCGATCATCCTGCTGTCGGACGGCGCGGATACCAAGAGCCGCTACACCTTCAACGAGGCGCTGGACTACGCGCGGCGCAGCGGCGTCGCCTTCTACACCATCGGCCTGCAGCTGCCGACCAACGCCACGGACATCCGCATGAAGCTCCAGAAGCTGGCCGAGGAGACGGGCGGGCGCTCGTACTTCATCGACAAGGCGCGGCAGCTCGAGGAGATCTACGGCAAGATCGAGACGGAGCTGCGGTCGCAGTACCTGCTCGCCTACCAGTCCAGCAACGCCGACCGGAACGACAAGTTCCGGAACGTCGAGGTCAAGGTCTCCCGGCCCGGGCTCGACGCCAGGACGATCCGGGGATACTACCCCTGAGCCCCCGGGGGCCGATGCCCGACCTGGTCCTCGCCTCCGCCTCGCCGCGGCGGCGCGAGCTGCTGGCCGGCCTCGGCCTGCGCTACGTCGTCCGTCCCGCCGACGTCGACGAGTCGGTGCGGCCGGGCGAGCCCCCCGCCGACTACGTGCTGCGCCTCGCCATCGAGAAGGCCGAGGCGCTGGCGCGCCCCGGCGAGCTGGTGCTCGCCGCCGACACCACCGTGGTCATCGACGATGAGATCCTCGGCAAGCCCGGCGACGCGGACGAGGCGCGGCGCATGCTGCGGCAGATCGCCGGCCGCGAGCACACGGTGCTCTCCGGCGTCGCCCTGTTCGAGCCGGATCGGGCGAAGGGGCGCCGCGCCGCCGCCCTGGAGAGCAGCCGGGTGCGGATGGCCGCCTTGGACGACGAGCAGATCGGCTGGTACGTGTCCACCGGCGAGCCGATGGACAAGGCCGGCTCCTACGCCATCCAGGGGCTCGGCGCCATGTTCGTGGAGGCGGTGTTCGGCAACTACACCAACGTGGTCGGGCTGCCGCTGCCGCTGACCCGGCGGCTCTTCGCCGAGTTGGGCTACGACATCCGCGACTTCAGCCCTGCCCCTCGAACTTGATCGGGTCGCCCAGCTCCTGGAGCGAGAAGTTGGACATGATCTGGTGGCCGTTGAAGTCCATGACCCGCATGTCCTCGCCGGCCTGGAGGTCCCTGGCCACGTTGTCGAACGAGTGGGCGTAGCGCTCTCGGACCGCCTCGAGGGCCACCTCGTAGGCGATGAACTTGTCGATCCCCTTGTAGCGCAGCTTGTCGACCAGCCTCTCGTCGGAGAGCTGGGGATAGGTCGACAGGATCAGGATCGGGCTGCTGCCGGTGAAGATCAGATAGGCACGTATCGGAGTGTTCGAGCTCATCCTCTCCCTCCCTGGGAAGTCCAGCCGAAACCTAGCGCCCCCGGGCGCGGGCTGTCAAGGAAGGCCCTCCCCCCCGGCCCCTTCGCAGGGAAGCTGGCCTTCTCATCCAATCTCTCCCGCTCAGAGCGGAGCCCCTCCACCTTGGCCCGGGACAGCTCCGGACCAGGTCGGGACGGCTCTGGCTGGAGGCGGACGCCTCCGAGCCAAGGGGGCTACCCAGAGATCCCCGACGGCTGTGGTATATCTCAGGGATGCGTGTCCTGAGCGAGCTCCTCGCCAACAACCGTGCCTGGGCGACCGAGATGACCAGGCAGGATCCGGACTTCTTCTCTCGCCTGTCCCGCCAGCAGGCTCCCAAGTACCTGTGGATCGGCTGCTCGGACAGCCGGGTGCCGGCCAACCAGATCGTCGGCCTGATGCCCGGCGAGATGTTCGTCCACCGCAACGTCGCCAACGTGGTGGTGCACGCCGACCTGAACTGTCTGTCGGCCATCCAGTTCGCGGTGGATGTCCTGCGGGTCGACCACATCATCGTCTGCGGGCACTACGGGTGCGGCGGCGTGCTCGCCGCCCTGCGCGACGAGAGGGTCGGGCTGGCCGACAACTGGCTGCGCCACGTCCAGGACGTGCGCTGGAAGCACCAGGCCGAGCTCGACGAGCTGGAGACCGAGGCCGAGCGGCACAACCGGCTGTGCGAGCTGAACGTCATCGAGCAGGTGGTGAACGTCAGCCAGACGACCGTCGTGCGGGAGGCCTGGGGGCGCGGTCAGCGCCTGGCCGTGCACGGCTGGATCTATGACCTGCGCGACGGGCTGCTGCGCGACCTCGGCATGTGCATGGCCGGCGACACCGACAGCGGGGCCGGTCTGGAACCGGCCCAACCCGGAGTCTCCTCGGCGATGCGGTAAGATCTCCCCTACAGACCGATCCCGGGAGATGATCATGACTCCGAGCCCAAAGGCCTTGGCTCTCGTCCTCGCCATGGGGTTGCTGGCGCTGATCGCCGGCAGCGCCGCCGGCGCCGCCCCTCGCTGCACGTCCGCGGACGCGGCGCTCCACGAGGCAGGGACGTGGGCCGCCCTCCACCGATGGTTCGCGCGCTACTCCGAATGCGAGGAGGGGGATCTGCCCGCCAGGGTCTCGGCGGTCGTGACCACCTCCCTCGCCAAGGACTGGCGTGACCTCGAAAGGCTCGAGCGCCGCGTGGACCGGGACCCCGACTTCGAGGAGTTCGTCCTCCGCCACATCGACGCGACCGCCGACCGCGCCCACCTCGAAGCGATCGCCGAGAACGCCACCCAGCGCTGCCCCGCCCGGTCGTCCGACCTCTGCATCGAGGTGCTCAAGCGGGCGCTGGAAGCGCTGAACAAGCCCGCGCGGCCGTAGCCACCCTCACCCGCCCGCCTGCCCGGCGCACTGGTTGCAGACGCCGGAGATCTGCAGGCTGTGGTACTTGGGCATGAAGCCGTGGGCGCGGCAGATCTCGGACTGGAGCGCCGCGATGCCTGGGCTGACGAACTCCACCACCCGGCCGCAGCCGGTGCAGACCAGATGGTCGTGCTGCTGGCCGCTGTGGACGTGCTCGTAGAGGAAGCGGCTCTGGCCCAGGCGCTGCTTGCGAGCGAGGCCGCACTCCACCAGCAGCTCGAGGTTGCGGTAGACGGTGGCGCGGGAGATCTTGAGCCCCCGGTTGGTCATCGACGCCAGGAGCTGTTCCGCGTCGATGTGCCCGTGCAGGGAGAAGATCTCGTCGAAGAGCGTCAGGCGCTCCGACGTGACGCGCTGCCCCCGATCACGGAGGAACTGGAGGAAGCGCTGCTTTTCCCTGGCGTCTGCCATCGTCGATCGACCCTTACATATTGAGAATTCATCTCAATCCACAAGGCAATTCTGGAGTCCTCCCGGCGTGTTGTCAACCTGAGTAGAGGGTAGCCGGACGGCGCAGGGCTCCCGGTATGGAACCTGCAGCACCCTGTTCCATAGGGAGAGGACGATCGACGAGGGAGCAGGCCCAGATATGGCTCGAGTCACCAAGGACGAGGAGAACGCGGAGCAGCGGAGCGATGTCGACGGGCCTTCACGGCCCCGGGCGTCGCGGCCGGAGCCCGACGACGCCTGGGAGTACGAGGAGATCCTGGACGATGAATCCGGTGAGCCGCTCCTCCGTCTCCCGCTCCACCCGCACCGCCACCGCCGCCT
>DASPJI010000644.1:0-2235 GCA_035628695.1 Thermoanaerobaculia bacterium
TGGCCATCGAGCTGGCGGCCAAGAAGTCGGTTTTCCAGGGCGAGGACGTCACCGTCGTGGCGATCCGGGACATCACGCGCCGCAAGCGGGACGAGGCCGAGAACAAGATGCTGCAGCGCCAGCTTCTGCACTCCCAGAAGATGGAGGCCATCGGCCGGCTCTCGGCGGGCGTCGCCCACGACTTCAACAACTGCCTGCTCGCCATCTTCGGCTACAGCGACCTGCTGCTCGCCCAGTACCGCGAGGACGAGCTGCTGGGCCGCAACCTCACCGGCATCAAGGACGCGGCGCAGAAGGCGGCGGGCCTTACCAAGCAGCTCCTCACCTTCGCCCGCCGGCAGCCGCTGGAGACGCGGGTGATGGACCTCAACCAGGTGGTCACCGGCCTCGAGAAGATGCTACGCCGCCTGATCGGCGAGGACATCGAGCTGGTCACCGAGCTCGCCCCCGGGATCGCCCGGGTGCGGATCGACCCCGGCCAGATGGAGCAGGTGCTGCTGAACCTGGCGGTCAACGCCCGCCACGCCATGCCCGACGGCGGGCGCCTGGTGATCCGCACCCGGTCGCTGGCGGTGTCGGCCGGCGCGCCGGCGCCGCACGTGGACGTCCCCCCCGGCGCGCACGTGCTGCTCAGCGTCACGGACACCGGCGTCGGCATGGAGCCGGAGGTGCTGTCGCGCATCTTCGAGCCGTTCTTCACCACCAAGGAGATCGGCGAGGGGACGGGGCTGGGGCTCTCCACCGCCTACGGCATCGTCCGGCAAAGCGGCGGCCACATCTTCGTCGACAGCGCGCCGGGCAAGGGGGCCAGCTTCACCATCTACCTGCCGGCGACCGCCGAGGAGCAGACGGCGGCGCGCGACAGCGCCCGCGCCTGGCCCGACCGGGGCACCGAGACCATCCTGCTGGTGGAGGACGAGCAGGAGGTGCGCGCCATGCTCCACCAGATCCTGCTCAACCGCGGCTACCGGGTGCTGCAGGCGGCGTCGGGGGAGGAGGCGCTGGAGCTCGCCGGCCGCCATGCCGAGGCCATCCACCTGCTGCTGACCGACGTGATCATGCCGCGGATGAAGGGCCCCGACCTCGCCACCCGGCTGCTGGGCGCCCGGCCGCACACCCGGGTGCTCTTCATGTCGGGCTACAACGAGGAGGCGCTCTCCGGCGCCCAGTCGACGATCTGCCTGCAGAAACCCTTCTCCCCCCAGACCCTGACCCAGACCGTCCGCGCCGTCCTCGACGCCCCCGACACCTCCGCGCTCCCCCGCGCGGCGGCGATGTAGGCCCCTCGCGTCGCGGGGGTCGTTCTCCCGGGGCGACGATGGCCCCACGAAAAACGAACCGCCTCCCCCTCTCCCGGGGAGGGAGGAGGGGAGGCGGGAGAGGGGGCCGGGGGGTGAGGGCCTACGTGCCGCCGCCGCCGGTGCCGCGCGGACCTTCCCAGGCCTCCGGCAGAGGGGACGGCCCGTCCGCCGAGGGGGCGTACGGCTCGACGGGGTCGGCCGGATAGGAAGCCGGGTAGGCCGGATCGGGGGCCGGCGTCTCCGGGTACATAGGTGCCGGCGGCGGGACCGGTCCCACCGGGGCAACGGCCCCCGGCCAGGGGCGCGGGCCGGTGCCGAAGCGCGCCAGGAGGACGGCGCCGAAGCCCATCACCCAGGCCACCACCTGCACCGCGCCGCCGAACAGCACCAGCATCGTGGCGAAGAAGCCGAGCGGACCGCCCGGCAGGCCGATCAGGCGCCCCAGGATCGACCAGACCTGGATCGCCAGCACGCCGATCAGGGCCACCACGTAGGGGCCGCCGAAGCGCCGGTTGAAGCGGACCTCCAGCCAGCGCCCCAACCGGTAGGCCGCCGCCGCGTAGCCGAGCAGGGCGAGCAGCGCGATCCCCAGGAAGAGGAACGGATAGAGGAGGAACAGCGCGCAGCCGACGATGGTCAGGACCAGCAGGATGCTCACCACCACCAGCAGCGGCACCGAGAGGAACACCGCGGCCAGGCCGGCGAGCGCCGCCTTCCACGGCTCGGCGGCGAGCTGCGCCTCGACCCGCTCGAGCGGCCGGCGGGCCACCAGCAGGACCAGGCAGACCAGCAGCGCGAGCACCATCGTGCCGAGGATCGAGCCGAAGAGGTCGACGACGCGGTTGGCCCCGTCGAAGGGGGAGCCGAACTGCCCGAAGTCTACGTCGCCATCCCAGCCGGTCGCCCCCAGGGCCACCTCCGAGACCGAGCCGTG
>DASPJI010000645.1:0-2513 GCA_035628695.1 Thermoanaerobaculia bacterium
CTGGAGGAACAGGCGGGCGCCGCGGTAGAGCTCGCGCAGGCGCTGGTCGTCCACCTTCCCCAGGAAACGGGTGCGCGGCCCGGCCAGGGTCTGGAGGCGCTCGCGCTCCGGCCCTTCGCCGACGATCCGCAGCTCGATCCCCACCCGGTCGCAGGCGGCGATGGCCAGCTCCACCCGCTTGTAGGGGGCGAGCGCGGTGACCATCAGGCAGTAGTCCTCCTTCTCCTGCTCTCCCGGAGTGAAGAACTCGACGTCCACGGGCGGGTTCACCACCTGGGCTTCGCGGCCGTAGTAGCTGCGTACGCGCTGGGCGACGAACCGCGAGTTGGCCACGAAGAGGTGGACGCGCGACGCCGACGCCGCGTCCCACGCCCGCAGGCCGGACAGGGCGAGTGAGCGCAGGCGGGGGCCCAGCCCGGTCCGCTTGGGGAAGTAGACGTGCTCCTGGTCCCAGGCGTAGCGCATGGGCGTGTGGCAGTAGCAGAGATGGAATGCGTCGGGGGGCGGGATGACCCCCTTGGCGACACAATGGCTGGAGCTCACCACCAGCCGGAAGCCGGAGAGGTTGAACTCCTCGATGGCCGCGGGGAAGAGCGGCAGGTAGCGCCGGTAGTGGCGCTCCACGCCGGGCGCCCCCTGCAGGAAGCTGGTGTGGATCGGGTGGCTCTCGATCGTCTGGCTCACCCGCCCGGGGAAGTGGAAGAGGGTGAAGAGCGGCGCCCCGGGGAAGAGGGAGGCCAGGGCCGCCAGCACCTTCTCGCCGCCGCGCATGCCGGTGAGCCAGTCGTGGATCAGCGCCACGCGCGGCCCGGGGCTGGGGACAGCGGGCGCCGCGGCGGGCAGGGGGAGGCTCAAGCCGCACCTCCCGGCTCGCCGGGGCGATCGCTCGGCGACTCGCCGGGCCGCGGATCCAGCACCGGTTCCCGCCCCTCGATGACCGACAGGTAGATCTCCAGGGTCTGGCGGGCGGTCTCGTCCCAGCGGAAATCCTCGGCGCGCCGGGCGCCCAGGCGAGCGAGGGAGGCACGGCGTTCCGCGTCCCCCATCAGGTGGGCCATGGCGCGGGCCATGCCGTCCGTATCCAGGGGGTCCACCAGATGGGCGTAGCCCTCGGCGATCTCCTTGAGGGCCGAGGTGTTGGAGGTGATCACCGGCACGCCGCAGGCCATGGCCTCCACCACCGGCAGCCCGAACCCCTCGTAGAGGGTGGGATAGAGGAACAGGCTCGCCCCCTGGTAGATGGCGGGCAGGGCCTCCTGGGCCACGTGCCCCAGCAGGCGCACCTTGTCGGCGATCCCCAGGTATTGGGCGCGCTGGCGGATCTTGAACTCGGAGCCGCTGCGGGCGCCGACACAGACCAGGGGCACGTCCAGGTTGCCGAGCTGGCGGGCCCGGGCATAGGCCTTGACCACGTTGTCCAGGTTCTTGTGCGGCTTGGGGTTGCCGACGAAGAGCATGTAGGGGCGCTCGATCCCCAGGCTGCGCAGCCAGCGCTCGATCTCGTCCTCCGGCAGCCGATGCCGGAAGACCTCCTCGACGCCGTTGTAGACCACCTCGATCTTCTGGCCGTCCATCTCGAAGTACTGCATCAGGTCGCTGCGGGTGTTCTGCGACACGGCGATGACCCGGTCGCCGCGTACGAGGCTGCGGCGGATCATGCGCTGGGCGTACAGGAACGCGAAGCGGCTGGGCAGGAAGTCGGGGTAGAGCAGGTGGATGATGTCGTGGATGGTCACCACCACGGGCGAGCGGACCACGGCCGGCAGCACGTAGTGGGTCGAGTGGTAGAGGTCGAGACCGTAGGTCCAGAGGTGCCAGGAGAGGGCGACCAGCTCGCGCACGGAGTAGACCGGCGCGCTCTCGGTGACCGGCTGGAAGTTGTGCGGCAGGCCGTCGAGGTGCTCGCGGTCGGCGGGCCGGCAGAGCAGGACGTAGCGGTTCTCGGAGTCGACACGGGCCAGCCCCTGGACCAGGTTGCGGATGTAGGTCCCGATCCCGAAATCCTGGATCTTCCGTACGTCGATGCCGATGGTATAAGCCACATCCAACTCCTCGGGCAGGGACCGGACCTTCCCGTGCCGCCGCCCTTCAACGGGACCAGGCGGCATGGAGATCCACGAGAACTGTCCGGTGCCGCTATTCTACAGCGCTTCGAGGAAGACCTGCTCCATTTCTTGTGCTGCCCGGTCCCAACGGAAGCGGGCGGCCTGCTCCTGGGACCGGGCGCGGAGGTCGTCCTCGCGTCCCGGATCGGCCAGGATCTTCTGGATCGCCACGGCCAGCGCCTCGGGGTCTCCGGGCTCCACCAGCACCCCGGCCCGGCCCACCACCTCGGGCAGGCTGGAGCGGTTGGAGACCACGGCGGGCACGCCGCAGGCCATGGCCTCGGCCGGCGGCAAGCCGAAGCCTTCGTAGAACGACGGGTAGACGAAGAGCCGCGCGGCCTGGAAGAGGCGGACGAGCCGGCCGCGGTCCACCCGGCCGAGGTATTGGATCCCCAGGGGGCGCAGCTC
>DASPJI010000646.1:0-6249 GCA_035628695.1 Thermoanaerobaculia bacterium
CGACCCCCGAGCAGGTGGACGCGACCCACTTCCAGTTCGCCCTCCAGACGCCGCAGGTCTGGCTCGATCACCAAGCCTCCGAGCTGGCCGGCCGGCTCGTCCTCTCCTGGCAGGTGGTGGACGGCCTCTTCCCGCCCGGCCTGGTGGAGGCGATGTTCGAGGCCTACTGCGGCCTGGTGGCCCGGCTGGGCGCCGAGGAGGACCTCTGGACGTCCCCCATGGCCGTGCCGCCGCCGGCCGCCCACCTGGCCCTGGCCGCCGAGGCCAACGCCACGGCGGCGCCGATCGCCCCACGGCCGTTGCACGCCGCCTTCACCGGGCAGGCGCGGCGGACGCCGGACTCCCCGGCGGTCGTCACGGCCGGGCGGACTGTCTCCTACGGCGAGCTGGCCCGCTGCGCCGCCCGGCTGGCCCGGCGGCTGCGGGAGCTGGGCGCCGGCCCGGACCGTCTGGTGGCGGTGGCGATGGAGAAGGGGTGGGAGCAGGCCGCGGTGGTCCTCGCCGTCCTCGAAGCCGGCGCCGCCTATCTCCCCCTGGACCCGGGCCTGCCGCGGGAGCGCCGCCGGCATCTCCTGGAGGCCGGGCAGGTCGAGATCGTCCTCACCCAGCCGTGGCTCGCGGGCGGCCTCGACGGGCCGCGGGCGCTCCAGGTCATCCCGGTGACCCCGGCCGATCTCACCGCTCCGGGGGACGGGCTGGCAGCCGAGGCGCCTACGGACAGCCTGGCCTACGTGATCTTCACCTCGGGCTCCACCGGCCTGCCCAAGGGGGTGGCCATCGAGCACGCCAACGCCTGGAACACCGTGGCCGACGTCAACGGCCGCTTCGGCATCGGGCCGGCGGACCGGGTGCTGGCCCTGTCGGCGCTCTCCTTCGACCTCTCCGTGTGGGACCTCTTCGGCCCCATGTCCGCCGGCGGCGCCGTGGTGATGCCCGACGCCGCGGTGCTGCGCGAGCCGGCGCGCTGGGTGGAGCTGATGCAGGCCGAGGCGGTCACGGTGTGGAACTCGGTGCCGGCGCTCATGGAGATGCTGGTGGACCACCTGGAGGGGCGCGGCGAGCCCCTGCCCGCCACACTGAGGCTGGTCCTCCTCTCCGGTGATTGGATCCCGGTGTCGCTGCCCGACCGCATCCGGCGGCTCGCGCCCGGCATCCAGGTGGTGAGCCTGGGGGGCGCCACCGAGGCGTCCATCTGGTCGATCCTCCATCCGATCCAAGCCGTGGACCCCGCCTGGAGCAGCATCCCTTATGGCCGGCCCATGGCGAACCAGACGTTCCAGGTACTGGACGAGAACCTCCGGCCGCGGCCGGTCTGGGTGCCCGGCCAGCTCTACATCGGCGGCGCGGGGCTCGCCCGCGGCTACTGGCGGGACGAGGAGCGGACCCGGGCCGCCTTCCTCATCCACCCCGAGACCGGCGAGCGCCTCTACCGCACCGGCGACCTCGGACGCCGGCTGCCCGACGGCACCCTCGAGTTCCTGGGGCGTGAGGACCTCCAGGTCAAGGTCCAGGGATACCGGATCGAGCTGGGGGAGATCGAGGCCGCGCTCCTCGCCCATCCAGGGGTGCGAGGGGCGGTGGCGGCGGCGGTGGGGCCGCGCCGCGGCGCCAAACGTCTGGTCGCCTATGTCGTACCGGTGGCGGACGGCCTGGATCTCGAGGAGCTTCGCGGCTTCCTGGCGGCGAAGCTCCCCTCCTACATGGTGCCGGCGGCGCTGGCGCTCCTCGACGAGCTGCCCCTGACCGCCAACGGCAAGGTGGACCGCCAGGCGCTGCCCGACCCGGAGCGGACCCGGCCTCATCGTGAGGCGGTGCCGCCGCGTGACGAGCTGGAGGAGACGCTCGCCCGGATCTGGAGCGACGTCCTGGGCGACACCCTGGCCGGAGCGCCGGTGTCGGTGCACGACGACTTCTTCGAGCTCGGCGGCCACTCCCTGCTCGCCGTCCGCCTCATGGGCCGCATCCAGGCCGAGCTCGGCCGCGAGCTGCCGCTGTCGGCGCTGTTCGGCGCCCCCACGGTGGAGGCCCTCGCCGGCCTGCTGCGGCAGGAGCCGGAGACCCCGGCCAGTGGCAGGCGGGCGCTGGTCGAGGTGCGGCCCGGCGGCGCCGGCCTCCCCTTCTTCTGTGTCCACCCGGTGGGAGGCAACGTCCTCTGCTACCGCGACCTCGCCCGGGAGCTGGGCACCGGCCAGCCGTTCTTCGCCCTGCAGACGCCGGACCCGGCTCCTTCCACGGTGGAGGAGATGGCCGCCGCCTACCTCGCCGAGGTCCGGCAGGTCCAGCCGCGCGGCCCCTACCGCCTGGGCGGCTGGTCCATGGGCGGCGTCGTCGCCTACGAGATGGCGCGGCAGCTCGAGTGCGCCGGCGAGGAGGTGGAGCTGCTGGCGATGATCGACCCCTGGACGCCCGAGCCCGGCGACGCCGGCGGGGTGGACGGCGCCGTCCTCGCCTCCTGGTTCCTGGGCGATCTGGGCGGGCTCACCGGGGTGAAGCTGTCGATCGATCCCGAGGAGCTGCGGCCTCTGGACCCCGGCGCCCGCGCCGCCCTCCTGCTGGAGCGTGCGCGGGAGGCTCATGTGCTGCCCCCGGGCTTCGGGCTGGCGGAGCTGTCCCGCCACCTGGAGACTTTCCAGCACAATTTCCGTGCCCTGCTGGACTACGCCCCCGGGGAGTACCCGGGCCGCCCGCTCCTCCTGCTCGCCGCGGACGGCGGCGCGGCCGGCACGGCCGTCGAGGTCTGGAGCGGGCTCGCCCCGGACGCCGAGGCCCGCCTGCTGCCGGGCGATCACTACACCCTCGTCCGCCCGCCCCGGGTGACGGCGCTGGCCGAGGCCATCGCGACGGCGCTGGCGGCGGCCATGGCGAGGGAGATGGCGGGGGAGATGGCGCCGCGATGACCACCACCCTGACCGCCTACGACGACCCGGCAGTCGCGGCGGCCCTGCCGCGGGTGCACGAGCGCTTTCTGGAATTCGCCCTGCGCCGGCCCGAGTACCTCGATCCCGCCAGCTTCGTCCTGCTGGGCCAGAAGGACGGGGTGCTGCGCCACCCGATGGAGGGCTGGCCGCTCTTCATCGGCCGGGAGCAGGCCGCCGCCCTCGGCCGCGCCGCGGTGGGGATCGCCCGCGTCGCCGCGTCGATCCCCAGACGCGTCTTCGAGCTGGACCCCGAGCGCATGGCCGAGTTCTATCGCCTGCCGCGCGAGCTGGTGGGCCTCACCGTCTCGCTGATGGCAAAGAACGATCCGACCGACGGCGCCATCGGCCGCGGCGACTTCATCCTCGCCCCGTCCGGCCTCAAATGCTGCGAGGCCAACATGGCCGGCAATCTGGGGGGAAGCGAGCTGGGGGACTGGACCGAGCGCTATCTGCGCGAGCCGCTGGTGCGCCGCTTCATGGAGCACGAGGGGTTGGTGGGCTCCTACACCGATCCGCCGCGCGTCCTCTTCCATCACATCCTCGACGAGGCCGAGGAGAGGGGGGTGCCCGAGGACGGGCGGTTGAACGCGGCCCTGCTGGTCTCGCCGTCGCCGCCGGAGTGGCGCGCCCACTTCCAGCGCGTCTGGCAGTCGGTGCTGGCGGACCGCGGCGGCGCCGTCGAGGGGGAGCTGGCGGTCTGTGGCGACGCCGAGCTGCGGGAGCGGGGCGGCCGCCTGTTCCTCGGCGATCTGCGGATCGACGTGGTGGTGGACGCCAGCTTCGGCCAGGTCGCCCGGCACGTCTTCGTCGCCCTCCAGGCCGGCAGGGTCCGGGCCTACAACGGGCCGGCCACGCCGCTGCTGAGCGACAAGCTCAACCTGGCGCTCGCCTCCGAGATGGCGGATTCGGGCCTGTTCACCGACGAGGAGAGGCGGGTCATCCGCGACCACCTCCCGTGGACCCGGCGGGTGGAGGACGGCTTCGCCGACTTCGAGGGGGAAAGGGTCTACCTGCCGGACCTGCTGGCGGACCGGCGCGAGCGGCTGATCCTGAAGCACAGCCTCTCCAGCCAGGGGAGCGACGTGCACGCCGGCGCCTTCACGCCGCCCGCGCGCTGGGAGGAGCTGGTCCGCGCCGCTCTGGACGACGGCCTCTGGATCGTCCAGGAGTTCATGCCGCCGACGCCCATCCCCTTTCTCCTTCCCGAGGGCGGCGCCGCGGACCACGAGGTCGTCTGGGGCCTCTACATCATCGGCGAACGCTACGGCGGCGGCTTCCTGAGGGTGCAGCCCGCCGGCCGCGCCGGCGTCATCAACTCCGCCCGCGGCGCCCTCTGCACCTGCATCATCGAAGTGGACGAGTAGGCGCTGTCCTGACGGCGGGCCCCGCATCCCGCGGCGCGTTCTCTCCTCCGGACGCCACGGATGCCGTCCAGGCGCCGTGGATCTCGTCCGGAAGCTCCGGGAGCCTTCCCGGACGCCGCGGGCGGCTCCCCGTTCAAACGGCTGGATTCCGGATGCCGCGGAAGCTTCCCGAACGGTCCGGATCGCGTCCGATTCAACGGGATGGATTCCGGATGCCGCGGAAGCTTTCCGAAGGCTTCGGATCACGCCCACTTCAACGGGATGGATTCCGGAAGCCCGGGAAGCTTCCCGCGAGCTCCGGATCGTATCCAGCTCATGAAAGTCGGCGCCCGTGGCGCCGGCAGGGGGCCTATTCGTAGCGCAGCGCCGTCGTGGGCTCCAAGTTGGCCGCCCGGCGGGCCGGCAGCAGGTTGGCGGCGAGGCCCACGGCGGCGAGCAGCAGCGACACGGTGACGAAGGTGGCGGCGTCGGTGGCGGCGACGCCGTAGAGCAGGCCGGCCAGCGCCCGGGTCGCCCAGTAGGAGGCGAGGAGGCCGAGGACGAGCCCGGCCAGGACCACGCTCATCCCCTGGAGCACCACCAGCGTCAGCACCTGCCGGCGCTGGGCGCCCAGGGCCATGCGCACGCCGATCTCGTGCGTCCGCTGGCCGACCGAGTAGGCGACCACGCCGTAGATCCCCACCGCGGCGAGCGCCATGGCGACCGCGGCGAAGGCGGCGAGGAGCAGCATGGAGAAGCGGGGGCTGGCGAGCGAGGCCGCGATCCGCTGCTCCATGGTCATCACCTGGGCCACCGGCTGGTCCGGGACCATGGTCCGTACCGCATCGCGCACCGGGCCGGCCAGAGTCAGCGGATCGGCGTCCCCCTCGGCACGGATGATCAGCGACTGCGTCCGCTCCGCGCGCCGGAGCTGCGGGAAGTAGACGACCCCCCTAGACTCGTCGGTGCCCAGGCCGAACTGCCGTGCCACGCCGGCGACGCCGACCACGGTCACCCACGGGGCGGGGTTCTGCTCCACCGGCGGCCCGAGCTTGAAGCGCTTGCCCACCACCTCCAGTGTCCGCGTGCCGGGCCAGAGCCGCCGCGCCACGACGTCGTCGATGACCGCCATGGGAAAGGCCTTCTCGTCGTCCGAGGCGGTGAAGGCGCGGCCGGCGAGGACGGGGATGTCCATGGTCCGGAAGTAGCGGTGGTCGATCGAGCGCACCTCGGGCTCGGGCAGCGCGTCCCCCGGGCTGTACGGCTGCCCTTCGGCGCCCACGCTGGCGGAGCGGTGGGCGTCGCCGCCGGCGAACGGCAGCAGCGACACCGACGAGGCGGCCTCGACGCCGGGCAGCGCGACGATCCGGTCGAGGAGCCGGTCGTAGAGCTGGCTCGCCTCCCGGTCCTCGCCGAAGCGGGAGCGGGGGAGGGACAGCTCCATGGTCAGCAGGCCCGTGGCGCGGAAGCCGGGGTCCACCTGGCGCAGGCGGGCGAAGCTCTTGAGCGTCAGGCCGGCGCTGATCAGCAGCACCAGGGCCAGCGCCACCTCCAGCCCCACCAGCACCCGCCGGAAGCGATGGACGCCGGCGCTCGCCGTGGCCTTGCCGCCCCCCTCCTTGAACGTCCCCTGGAGGTCCGGCCGCGACGCGCGCAGGGCGGGAACCATCCCGAGGACGAGCGCGGTGAGCAGGGTGAGCCCGAGGGTGAAGGCGACCACCCGGCCGTCGAGGCCGATCCCCTCGGCGCGGGGCACCGGCTCGGGGTTGACGGCGAGAAAGGCGGCGAGACCCCAGTGGGCGGCGAGCAGCCCCAGCGCGCCGCCCAGCAGGGTGAGGAGCAGCGTGCTGGTGACCCACTGGCGCACCATCCGGCCGCGGCTGGCGCCCAGGGCCACGCGGATCGCCGACTCCCGGGACTGGTCCTGCGCCCGCGCCAGCAGCAGGTTGCCGACGTTGACGCAGGCGATGAGCAGCACCAGCAGCACC
>DASPJI010000647.1:0-7067 GCA_035628695.1 Thermoanaerobaculia bacterium
CCCAGTGGATCATGTCCAGCACCTCCTGGGTGTTCCAGGTCCAGAACAGCATCCCTTCCAGCAGCTCCTCGGGGTCTCCCTGGCCTTCGAGGACGTACTCGTTCATCTTGTACGTCTCGGGCATGTTGGCCTCGATGGAGAAGTGAGTGAATCCCATCTCCTCGACCAGGAATTCGAGCAGGCGGTGTTTCATCAGGAAGAATTCCCGCGTGCCGTGGGTCGCCTCGCCGAGGGAGACGATGCGGGCGTCACCGAAGGCTTGCCGCAGCGGCTGGAGGTCGGCGAAACCGTTGCCGGCCGCGGCGGTGGCGAGGGGGAGGGCGTTGCCGCGCAACCACGCCGCGTGCCCGGGCGTCGGCTCGAACAGGTTCGGTGCCCGGTCCTTCCAGGGTTGGCCGTCGATCTCGATCCGGATGTCGTCGAACCAGGCCGTGCCGGGGCCGACCAGGTCGACGCCGAAGTAGGTCTGCTGCAGGTCGGCCGGGATGTCGATCTCGAATTCGTAGCGCGTCCACGGCGTCGTGCCCGCGCCCTCGGCGCCGCTGTTGCCGAAGGTGACGCCGCCCGCCTGATCGATGGCGATCCAGTAGAGTCCGGCCCAGATCGGGACCCCCTCGGTGCGGATCGAGCCGCTGAACCTGATCTTCCGGCCCGCCGCCTGCTCGTTGGGGAAGAGCTGGGCGATCGACCCCACGCCCAGTTGTGGAACCCATTGGAAGGGGTACACGTAGCCGATCCGCAGGCTCTGCCCGCCCGACGAGGCCTGGGTCTGATCGTACAGGGAATCGTACGCGCGCCACGTGGGGCCCAGCCGCGTCCATTCGCTCGTACACTCGGGCGCTTCGAAATCCAGATCCAGAAACGGACGGGGATCCGCGCCGGCGGGAGGGATCATCAGACAACAGAGGGCCAGCATGAGACACACTCTTCTCATCAGAAAACCTTCCTTTCACCACCTCGGCGATGGTCGAAGTGAACCAGGTCTGCGGTGCCCCACTGCAAGGGCCGTGCAAACCTGATCGAAGGCGTTCTGGAGGCCGCGGCGTCCTCCCCGGATGGCGGTCGGGTCCCCGCAGACGGACGAATGGGCGGACGGAAAGGGCAGATATAAAATGTGATCTATCTTAGGATTCTCGGACCCGCCGCCGGAAGAGGATCCAGGCCAGACCGGCGGCCGCCAGCGCCGCCGCGATCCAGATCCCGAGCCACGCCAGCGGCCGCCGCACCACGGCGGGGGCCTCGCCGACCAGGACGTAGCCGGCCCAGAGCGCCGGGCTCTGCCAGCGGGGATCGGCGCGCAGCCGCTCCTTGGCCCGCCGGAGCGCCTCGGCCGGGGTGTGGCCGCGGCCGAGCTGGTGGTAGAGCTGCTCCATGAAGACGGCCGTGGCGTCGTCCCCCACGTCCCAGAGCGTCGCGACGACGGCCGGCGAGCCGGCCGCGAGGAACGAGCCGGTGAGGGTGGCGAGCGCGTCGCCCGAGCCGGCGTCCGGCGCCAGGGCGGTGCTGCAGGCGGCGAGGACGGTGAGGTCGGCGCTGCCTTCCAGGCCGGCGATCTCGGCGGGGGAGAGCAGCCCGTCGTCGTCGCCGGCCGGGGTGAGGAGGATGGCCGTGCCGGCGCCGGGGCGCTCGTCGATCACCGTGTGGGTCGCCAGATGGAGGATGCGGGTGCCGCTCTTCATGGACTGCCGGAAGGCGGCCTCGGTGGCGTCGCGGCCCAGGCGCAGCTCCGTGCGGCCGGGGAGCCGGCGGGCCGCCGACTCGAGCTCCCGGACCGTGGCCGGAAGGGGAGGGAGGCGATAGCGGGCTTCCAGGACGGCCGCGCCGGTGAGCCCTTCCCGCCGGGCCGGGATCTCGGGGCCGCCGAAGCCGAGGAGGGTCAGCGCCGGCCGGTCCTCGCCGTGGCCGAGCCAGGCCATGGCGGAGCCGCTGGGGAGATAGCTGGTCCTGACCCGGGAGACGAGGGGGGGGCCGGGGTCGCCCGGCGCCTCGAGGATCTCGAAGGGGAGATAACGAAGGGCGCCGTCCGGGGCGATCCGCAGCTCCCTGGAGCCCTCGGGCAGCCGGCCGGCCGGGCCGAGCAGGGCACGCGAAAGGGCCGCGAGCGCCGGTCCCGCGGGCACGCCGCCCCGCGACAGCTCGCGGTGCACCTCGGCGGCCTTGCCGAGGATGGGGGCGGAGGGGCCCAGGTCTTTCATCCGGAGCCCCCCGCCGCTCACCGTCCACAGGAAGAGGCGGCGCTCGCCGAGGAAGTACTCCAGGAGGACGCCGTCGCCGGCCCGCCGGCGCAGGTCGGCGGCGGTGAGGGGCTTGGCGCCGCCGGCACGGCCCAGCGCGTCGAGCAGCTCCCGCACCTTGGCGCGCTGGACCACCTCCAGGGCGCGGGCGGCGTGGCCGGCCCCGGGCTGCCGGGCCTCGAGGTCGGCCAGGACCTCGACGGCCGCGGCGTAGACCGGCCGCCGCTCGCCGAAGAAGTGGAAGCGCAACGAGCGGCGGGGGAGGCTGGAGCGCACCGCCTCGATCTCCGTCATGGCGCGCTCGAAGGCGGCGAGGGCGTCCTGATGCCGGCCGCGGGCCGCCGCGATGCGGCCGAGCCCGTCCAGGGCCGACCAGCGCCCCTCGGCCGAGCCGCTCCGCTCGGCGGCGGCCAGGCAGCGTCTGAAGACCCTCTCGGCCTCGCCGAGCCGGCCGCGGCCGAGGAGAAGACGGCCCAGATAGAAGAGGTCCTGGATCTCCTCCGAGCGGTCGCCGCTCGCCTCGGCGTAGTGGAGCGCCTTACGGTAGGCCTCCTCGGCGGCGCGCGGGCTCTCCAGGTTGAGGTGGTGCACCAGGCCGATGTTCAGCCAGGCGTTGGATAGGGCGGCCACGTCTCCGGCATCCCCCTCGCCTTCGAAGATCGCCACCGCCTGCCGGAACTCCTCGAGCGCGCGCACCGGGTCCCCCAGGTTGCGGTAGACGACGCCGGTGTCGACCTCGAGCGTGGCGCGCTGGCCGGGCTCCAGGGCGTCCCCCTCGGCGAGCACCTGGCGATAGAGGGCGAGGGCCTCCTGATAGGCGCCCAGCTTCTCCAGCACCACCCCCTGGTTGATGCGGGCGACGCGGAGCTGGACGGGGGCCCAGGGCTCGCCGGCATGCGCCGCGGCCAGGCGGGCGGCCTCGGCGTGGAAGGCGAGGGCGCGGCCGTAGCGCCCGGCGGAGGTCTCGGAGAGCCCCAGGTTGGCGAGGTTGATCACCTGGGCCTCGACGTCGCCGGTGCGGCGGTTGATCGCCAGGGCCTCGCGGAAGCGCTGCTCGGCCTCGTCCCAGCGTCCGAGGTATTGGAGAGAGAGGCCGGTGTTGTTGAGCGCCCGGGAGAGGCGGAGCGGGTCGTCGATCCCCTGGAAGAGGCGGAGCGACTCCTGGCACTCGGCGAGGGCCGCCCGGTAGTCCCCCCGGTCGTTGAGGATGGCACAGGCGTTGTTGCGGGCGCTGGCCGCGGAGGCCGGGTCCGAGCCCTGGAGGGAGCGGGCCACGACACGGTAGGCCGCCAGGGCCTCGTCCAGCCGGCCGGCGGCGTGGAGGGCGCGGGCGTCGTCCAGGGTCTGGGCGCAGAGGGCGGCGGCGAAGAGGGAGAGACTACAGCCGAGGCTACAGCCGAGGGTCAGGACGCGCATCCCAGCCTCGCGTAGTCCTCCGGCGTGTCCACGTCCTCCACCACGCCGGGGTCGTCCATCTCCACCTCGATCACCTCGTCGGCGTGGCGGTCCAGGAGCTGCCGCAGGCCGACGTCCGGGTCGAGCTCGCCGATCTCGGGGATGAGGAACGGGGCGATGGCCAGGGGGTGGCCCCGCCGGCCGCGGTGGACCGGCACGGCGAGCGCCGTGCCATCGGCCGTGACCATGAAATGGAGGAGCTGGCGCACCGACTCGGGGCGGAGGCCGGGGAGGTCGGCGGGGGTCACCAGGAGGATCTCGCCGCGCTCCGCCAGGTCCGCGGCCCCCCCCAGCGCGGCGATCCCCTCGCGGATGGTGGACAGCATGCCGCGCTCGGGAGCGGGGTTGACCGCCACCCTCAGCCCCTCGATGCCGGCACCGCGGGCCCAGTCCCGGAGCGCGCCGCCGTTGGCGTCCGGCGCCGTCACCAGGACGATGGGGGAGACGGCGGCGCGGCGCAGGCTGGCGGCCACGGCGCCCACCAGGGTGGTGTCGCCCACCGGCAGCAGGAGCTTGGGGCGGCCCATTCGGCGCGAGGCGCCGGCGGCGGGGAGGACAGCGACGGCCATGCGGCCACCATAGCAGGGGGTCGGCCCGGAGGGAAAGCGGGGCCGGCGCGATACCCCGGGAGGGGCCTAGAGCCGGGGCGCGGAGGCCGTCGCCGTCACCTGGGCGATGGCGGTCTCCAGGGTCTGCAGGGTCACGGGCTTGGTGAGGTGCTGGGCGAACCCCGCCTCCTGGCTCTTGCGGAGGTCGTCGTCCATGCCGAAGCCGGAGAGGGCGATCCCCTGGAGGCCGTAGCGGCGGGACAGCTCGCTCATCAGCTCCAGGCCGGTGCCGTCGGGCAGGCCGACGTCGCTGACCACGAGGTCGATGGGGCCGTGCCCGTCCGGGGAGCCGGTGCCGCAGGCCGCCTCGGCCGCTTCCAGGGCGGCGGCCACCGAGCCGGCCACGGTGACGCTCCGGCCCGCGGCGCGGAGCAGGGTCGCCATGGCGTCGGCGGTGTCGGCGTGGTCCTCCACCAGGAGGATGTGGAGGGGCCTGCCCGTGCCGGCCGCGGCGGTCTCGGCGGCCCCTGCGGCCCCTGCGGTCAGCGGCGGCTCGAGGCGGGTCTTACCGAGGGGGGTGAGCAGGGAGGCGGTCTGGTCCAGGATGTCGCCGATGGGCAGCCGCACCGTGAAGGTGGCCCCCTTGCCGGGGCCTTCGCTCACCGCCGTCAGGGTGCCGCCGTGCAGCTCGACGATGGTCTTGCTGATGGCGAGGCCGAGCCCCAGGCCGCCGAACTGGCGGGCAATGCTCCTCCCGGCCTGGAAGAAGGCGTCGAAGATGTGGGGGAGGCGCTCCGGATCGATGCCCATGCCGGTATCCGAGACCTCCACCACGAGCTGCTGGCGCTCGGCGTCCTGGCTCGTCCGCACGCGCACGGTGCCGTCGGCCGGCGTGAACTTGATGGCGTTGCTCAGCAGGTTCCAGAAGACCTGGGTCAGGCGCGGCGCGTCGGCCACCAGGCGGTGGTCGAGGGGCGCGAGGTCGGTGACGATGCGTGGGCGGGAGGCCGGAGGGACCTGGCCCGAGCAGGTCTCGATGGCGTGCTCCAGGATCTGCTCCAGGTCGGCGGTCCGCGGGAGGAGCTCGAGCTTGCCCTGGGTGATCCGGGTGATGTCCAGCAGGTCGTCGATGAGGCGGGCCTCGAGCTCGACGTTGCGCCGCACCATGGCGAGGTTGGAGACGACGTCCGCCGGCAGCCGGTCGTCGGACTCCATGCCGGAGAGGACGGCGAGCACCGGCGTCAGCGGAGTCCGCAGCTCGTGGCTCAGAGCGGCGAGGAAGTGGTCCTTGGCCTGGCTGGCCGCCTCCGCCTCCTCGCGCGCCTCGACCTGGCTCTGCGCGATGGCGAAGAGGACGCCGCTGGCGAAGAGGCCGAGGACCAGGAGCAGCGCCGCATGGTTCTTGCCCGAGGTCGCGTCGAAGACGGGCAGGGTGGCGTAGGAGATGGTCCAGGGGGCGCCGGCGAAGTCGAGGAGCCGGGTCGCCCTGAAGGTCGGGCCGTCGTCGCCCTGCTCGCCGGGCGCCGAGTGGAACAGCAGGGCGTCCGGCCGCGGCGTGCGGCCGGAGTAGATGGCGAAGGAGATCGGCGGGGAGGCGCCGGTGCCGAAGATCCCCTCCAGCAGGTCGGCGGTGCGGAAGGGGCTGAAGACGAAGCCCTCCAGCGCCGCGCGCCGTTGCGCGACGGTGGCGACGGGGGTGCCCTGCCGGTAGACCGGCAGGAAGATGAGGAAGCCGGGCTGCTTCCGGTCGTCGATCTCCTGGACCAGCAGGATCTTGCCGGTGGCGACGGGCATGCCGGTGTCGCGGGCGCGCTCCATGGCGGCGCGGCGGACCGGGTCGGTGGTCATGTCGAAGCCCATGGCGACGCGGTTGCGGCGGTCCAGCGGCTCCAGATAGACGATGGCGTTGCGGTCAGCCGCCGGCGATTCGGGCCAGACCTCGAACCGGGGCAGCCCCTCGGCGCGGACCGAGGCTTCCAGGGCGTCCACCTGGTCCGCGGCGACCCGGCGGCTGAAGCCGATCCCCTGGAGTCCCGGGTAGCGGCTCCGGATGTCGATGGGGGAGACGAAGTTGTGGAACTGCTCGCGGCCGACCTCGCCGTTCGCCGCGAAGAGGCCGCTGGTGGCGTGCAGCAGGGCGATGTAGGTCTCCATCCGGGTCTGGATGCCGGCCTGGGTCCGCTGCACATGGGACTGGAACCGGATGCCGTCGCGGGCGTGGGCGGTCACCACCACGTAGTAGGTGGCCGCCGCCGTCAGGAGGAGCGACACCCCGAGCACGAAAAAGGGTATCCACTGGCGCGCGGCCTTCGGTGTCGCCGTGGAAAGGTGGCTCGTCATGCTCGGACAATCCGCAGAGTTGCTGTTTCCAGCCGGGACGGTCATGGTACCACCGTCGCAGGGGGGAGGGACCCGCGCGGCGGGCCGGCGAATCCGGCGTGGACGCCGCTCAGAGCGCCTGGTGCTTCGGGCCCATCCGCTGCTGGGGCAGGCCGGCGGCTTCGCGGAGGGCGGCTTCGGTGTAGCGGTCGGCCATCACGTTCCGCCACTGGGGCTGGAAGTCGGTGTTGTCGAAGGGGGTCGCCACCTTGCGGGCGAGGCGGGCGGCCTCGGCGACGGTCTCCTCGGTGAGCGGCTTGCCCACGAGGAACTCGGCGGCGGCGGTGGCCGGCAGGGGGTAGGAGGCCACGGCCCCGAGGTAGATCCGGGCGCGGGTGACCACCCTGCGGTCGGTGCCGTCCGTCCAGAGGGCGGCGGCGGCGGAGAAGACGGCGAAGTCGATCGAGCCCCGGCGGCGCAGCTTCCAGAAGGAGGAGCGGCAGTGGGCGGC
>DASPJI010000648.1:0-7904 GCA_035628695.1 Thermoanaerobaculia bacterium
CCCGGACTTCACCGGCGATCCGACACCGGGCGAGATCATCTTCGGGCCGTCGCCGGACATGATCCATTACGGCGGCGCATTCCTGGCTGTGCTCGACCCCACCGGCTCGACGGTCCTTCGCTCGGAAATCCTCGCCGAGAACGAGGAGAGCGTGAGGGCCACGGATGTCGCGGTAACGCCCGATGGCCGTGCCTATTATCTCGTCATGACCAGCTCCTACCCCGTCCCCGGCCTTGGCCAGTTCAGGGCGGATGGAGGGCCGGTGTCCTACCCGCAACTGTCGTACGGCTGCGGTTGGGGCGATTGGATTTCGGCCTACCTGACCGGGCTCGCGACCGATGGCGCCGGGAATCTCTATGTCTCCGGCACGGAATATGTACAGGACACGGGGACCAGCCGGGCCTACGTCTAAAGTTCGATCCCCGTGGAACGCAGCTTTACACGACCTGCCTCGGCTCCGAGGAGCACGTCCTGGGGAATGACGTCGCCGCCGACCCGGCGGGCAACGCTTACCTGACCGGGCATGCTACTGGCCATAACCTGCCTGCGGCTGGAGCGCTACAGCCCGGAGGGGGCGGGGACGCCTTCATCGCCAAGCTGGGGCCCACGGGCGAGGTGGTCTACTCGACGTACCTCGGAGGCAGCGGCTTCGACGAAGGGTTTGGCATTGCCGCCGATCCCTCGGGGTCGGTGCACGTGCAGGGGGTCACCTACTCGTCCGACTTCCCGAAGGAGCGCCCGCTACCCGACGGGTGCGTCTCCACCACGCGGTGGAGCCCCTGCCGGTTCGTGGCACGCCTTGGGCCCACGGGGGAGAAGCTCGACTTTTCGACCCTGTTCGGGCCGCCCGGGTTCACGAGCACCGAGGCCGGCAGTAAGCCGATCGCCGCCGGGCCCCGGGGTGAGACCTACCTGATCGATGGAGGCTCGCTCGTCCGCTTCGTCGCCAATCGCCCGCCCGACTGCGCCGCCGCCGCGGTGAGCCCGGCCGTGATCTGGCCCCCCAACGGCCAGATGACACCGGTCGCGATCACCGGCGGTCGAGCTGAGCGTCACCGCTATTTTCCAGGACGAGCCGAGCACCCCGGGCACGGCCGACGCGACCGGCATCGGCACACCGAACGTGTCCCTGCGCGCCGCGCGCTCCGGCCAGGGCGACGGTCGCGTCTACCATCTGCGCTTCACCGTCACCGACGAGTCGGGGCTTGCCTGCACCGGCGAGGCGGCCGTCTGCGTGCCGCATAGCCAGGGCCGCGGCAGCACCTGCGGCGACGGCGGCGCGCGGTTCGCCTCGGGCTCGCGCTAGCACTGGGAATCTGAGCGATGAGCCGCCGTGGGCGCGGACGCCCCCGGCGGCGGGTAGGTCGGCGTCAGACTTCGAGGTAATCAAAGGCGCCTTCGGGGTTCCGGGTCACGCGGAGCACGGTCCAGAGACGCTCGGGGGGCGCCTCCCCAGAGGAGGCCCAACCCTGGCCGCTCGACACCAATTAG
This sequence comes from Thermoanaerobaculia bacterium, assembly GCA_035628695.1. Classification (GTDB taxonomy): domain Bacteria; phylum Acidobacteriota; class Thermoanaerobaculia; order Multivoradales; family UBA5704; genus DASPJI01. Next base: position 1,492 of record DASPJI010000648.1, read on the forward strand.
GTAACAGAGAGCACCGAAGAAGCTCGATGGTGTCGAAACGAGCTGGATTCGTCACCTATGCCCAGATGGAGACACCTCCTGCCTGGGACTTCGACACCTAGGGCTCTGCATTGGTGTCGAGATGAGGCCTCGGGAGGCAGCGACGAGGTGTGGGAGCTTCCCAGTGGAGGATCTCCTGGGCAGGGCTGAGGTGTCGAAAGACCATCATGGAAGGCACCGCTCCGTGGATGGGACACCTATGGAGGGAGCGGAGGCTCCCAAAGGCACGCGGCAACCTCTGGAGGGTAGGGCCGCCGGAGTGGTCCCCCGGCGGCGGGATGCGTGATTGGAGCCCGTGAAGCCCGGGCGATCGACTCAGCAGTGGGAGATGAACGGCGGCTGCGGCCCGCAGTTGTTCTGGTTGCAGTTGGAGATGCAGAACCGGCAGGCGTTGGAGCTCAGCTCACAGGCGCCGGCGCACTGGTCGATGCAGTCCGCGGAGCACGCGCACCAATTGGACGCGCTGCTACAAGTGGTGGTGGCGCCGTTGCAGGTGATGTGAGAGCCGTTCGAGGCCGTACAGGTCGTGGCGGTACAGCTCAGGGCAACGGTGCCCGAACAGGTCGCGGTGCACGTGGCGGCGGACACCACCGGGGAGTTGGTCAGGAAAACGACGACAGTCAGAACGAGCAGGAGCACAGCGTTTCTCATCTCTATTCTCCTTTGTTGTCGACTACTTCATTGACAGCCCCAGGGTACCGCCGGGAGAAAAGAGCCTCTATCAGAATCTTGCTGTGGCGCCTGGCCCGGGGCCGCCGGCCGCTCTGAACATGCCCGTGGTAGCATCCGACGGGTTTGCGGGCGACCGCCCTTTCTGGAGGACCCTGATCGCATGGCTGACGAGCGCGAGACGATGGAGATCGACGTTGTATTCGTGGGGGCCGGCCCTTCCAGCCTGGCCGGCGCCTATCACTTGGCGCGCCTGATCCGCGAGCACAACGAGAAATCTGCGGACAAGCTGGAGATCTCCATCGCCGTCCTGGAGAAGGGCAAGGACCCCAGCAGCCACGCCCTGTCCGGCGCCGTCGTCGATCCCCGCGCGCTCCAGGAGCTGTTCCCGGACGATTGGAAGAGCGCGCCGTTCGAGGGGGAGGTGGAACGCGAGAAGCTCCTCTGGCTCACCGGCGGCCGGTCGTTTTCGCTGCCCATCCCGCCGCCGCTCAACAACCACGGCAAGTACGTCGCCTCCCTGGGCAAGCTCCTCAAGTGGATGGCTCCCAAGGTCGAGGCCGCCGGGGTCGACATCTTCTTCGAGTTCCCCGCCGCCCGGGCGCTGGTGGAGGACGGCCGCGTCGTCGGCGTGCGCACGGGCGACCGCGGCGTCTCCAAGGAGGGCCACAAGAAGGCCAACTACGAGCCGGGGGTGGATATCCGCTCCCAGGTGGTGGTGCTGGGTGAGGGCCCGCGCGGCACGCTGGTCAAGCAGCTCGACGGCGAGCTCGACCTCTGGCGCGGCAAGAACCCGCAGATCTACGCGATCGGCATCAAGGAGGTCTGGGAGGTGCCGGCGGGACGGATGGCGCCGGCCGAGGTGATCCACACCATGGGCTGGCCGCTCGGATTCAAGACCTTCGGCGGCGGCTTCGTCTACGGCATGCAGAACGACCAGGTCATCGTCGGCCTGGTCGTGGGGCTCGACTACGAGAACCCGCTGCTCGAGCCGCACACCGAGTTCCAGCGCTTCAAGACCCATCCGGACATCGCCAAGCTCCTTTCGGGGGGCAAGATGGCGTTCTATGGCGCCAAGGCGATCCCGGAGGGGGGCTGGTGGTCGATGCCGCAGCCCTGGGGGGACGGCTTCCTCATCGTCGGCGACTCGGCGGGCACGCTCAACAGCCAGCGCCTCAAGGGGGTCCACCTCGGGATGAAGTCGGCGATGCTGGCCGCCGAGACGATCTTCGAGAGCCTCAAGGCAGGCGGCGTCACCTCCGAGCGGCTCTCGGCCTACTCGAAAAAGATCGACGCGAGCTGGATCCGGGAGGAGCTCTGGCCGGTGCGCAATTTCCACCAGGCTTTCGACCACGGCCTCGTGGCCGGCATGGCGCAGGCCGGCATCGGCCTGGTAACCGGCGGCCGGGGCTGGGGTGTCCGCGACCGCGTCGAGACGACGCCCGGCCACACCCGGATGGTGCGGCTGGACAGCCCGGAGGGGAAGCACCTCACTCCGCCCGAGCCGCTCAAGATGGACGGCCAGCTCACCTTCGACCGTCTGGCCGACGTCTACAACTCCGGCACCGCCCACGACGAGGACCAGCCGGTCCATCTGATCGTGCACGACACCAGCATCTGCGTCGAGCGCTGCACCGTGGAGTTCGCCAACCCCTGCCAGCGCTTCTGTCCCGCCGCGGTCTACGAGATGGTCCCCGACGTCGCCACCCCCTCGGGCCTCCGGCTGCAGATCAACGCCAGCAACTGCGTCCACTGCAAGACCTGCGACATCATGGACCCCTACGGCATCATCACCTGGGTGCCGCCCGAGGGGGGCGACGGGCCGAACTACAGCAAGATGTAGCCCGGCCCCGCTTCTTCCTACTCCCCGCCCCGCGGCGAGATCACGCAGTCGCCGCTGCCGGTCTCGACGCGGATCCGGGTCTGGCCGTCGCCGCGCCGGGCGCCGACGACCTTGTTGCCGGACTTCCGGAGCTTGGCGTCCGCGTAGCCGACCTTGAGGTCGCCGCTGCCCTGGGAGGACTCGACGTCGAAGGAGGCGTTCGCGCCGGCGAGGATGTGGATGTCGCCGCTGCCGGTGTCGGCCACGACGCGCCGGGCCTTGGCGAGCGAGCTTTCGATGCGGACGTCGCCCGAGCCGGTGTCCGCCTCCAACTCCTCGATGTCCACCCCGACCACCCGCACCGCCCCGGAGCCGGTCTCGGCCAGAAGCCGGCTCGCGATCCCCTCCTTCACCGTCACGTCGCCCGAGCCGGTGTCGATCGACAGGCGCCCGGCCGAGACCTTCTCGACCACGACGTTGCCCGAGCCGGTGTCCACCAGGCCGTTGCCGATGAGCCGGCTCACCACCACGTCGCCCGAGCCGGTGTCGATCGAGGTCTCGCCACGGACCGAGCCGACGCGGACGTCGCCCGAGCCGGTGTCCACCGTGAGCTGGCCGTCATAGGAGGCGAGCCGGACGCTGCCGCTGCCGGTCTTCACCGCCAGCTTGCCCTGCAGGGCACCGGCGCCGTCCACCTGCCCGACGACGTTGCGCATCACCACGTTGCTGCCGGCGGGCAGCGCGATCTTGAGGTCGGCGTACAGGGTGGGGGCCGAGGACCTCCTCTGGCCGTAGATGCGGATCCGCTCGCCCCGGTAGGTCGTCGAGGTGTAGCCGTTCTCCAGGAAGCTCAGGAAGCCGGGCAGGTCGGAGCCGCCGCGGTTCTCGCGCGGATAGTGGTAGGCCTTGTAGCGGTCTACCGGATAGGAGAGGGTCCACTCCTCCCTCCCCTCCTTGTCGCGCCCCCGCACCCACTTCATCCCCTCGAGCAGGCGCTTGGTCTCGCCGGCGCTGCCCGCGTCGGCGTGGACGGTGACGTTCACCACCACCTGGGGGCCCTGGCCGGGCATCAGCTCGACGCGGCCGGCGAGGTTGGCGAAGCGCAACGTGCCCTGCCCCTGGGGGAAGCCGTGACGGAAGACCCGGGTCTGGGTATCGGCACCCGCCCACGGGGTGCCCGCCGCCAGGGCGAGCGCCGCCGCGGCGGCCAGGATCGGAAATCTGGGAAGCTGTCTCATGGTCGTTCTCCTTGTCCTCTCACTGGCCACTACGGGACGCGCGGAAAGAAGGTTGCAACCGGGTAAACTTCCCGGGCCCGGAACCCATCTTGGAGGATATCCCATGCGTCTCGTCCCCCTCCCGCTGCTCCTCTGCGGGCTCGCCGCCCTGATGCCGGAGACCGCGTCCGCCCAGACCCAGCGGCCGGACCCCAAGAAGCTCACGACCGAAGCGGTCTTCGCCACCGACGCCGCCGGCCGCCGCGCCTCCGACCTCGCCTGGTCGCCGGACGGCACCCGCCTCGCCTACCTTTGGGATGACGGCGCCGGCAAGGCGCTCTGGATCCTCGACCCCGCGACCGGCCGGCGCACCACCGTGCCGGGCAGCGTCCGGCCGGCGCGGACGGCCGACCAGGCCCCGGCCGCGCCGGCGATCGACGACTTCCAGTGGTCCCCGAACGGTGTCTCCCTGCTGGTGGAGGCGGGCGGTGACCTGTTCCTCCACCCGGCGGCCGGCGGGCCCGTCCGGCGGCTGACCGAGACCAAGGCCGCGGAGACCCTCCCCCGCTTCTCCCCCAACGGCAACCGGCTCGCCTTCGTCCGCGACAACGACCTCTACATGATCGACCTGGATAAGGGGGGACGCGAGAGCCGCCTCACCACCGGCGGCGAGCACAACGTCACCCTGAACGGCATCGCCGACTGGGTCTACTGGGAGGAGATCTGGGACCGCGAGACCACCGGCTTCTGGTGGAGCCCCGACAGCACGCGCATCGCCTATTACCAGTTCGACGAGACCCCGGTCGGCGTCTACCCGCTGACCGTCGAGGCCGACCCCGCCGTGCCCGCCAGGGCCGACTTCCAGAAGTACCCGCGGCCGGGAGAGCCCCTCCCCAAGGTGCGCGTCGGCGTCCTCGATCTCCCCAGCGGCCGCACCACCTGGACGGCCACCGGTGAGGAGGACTCCTATCTAGCCCGGGTGGACTGGACGCCGGACGGCCGCGCCGTGGCCATCCAGCGCCTGAACCGGGCCCAGAACCGCATCGACCTCCTGCGCTGCGACGCCGTCTCGGGCGACTGCTCCACCCTCCACACCCAGAGCTGGCCCACCTGGGTGAACCTGGGCAACGACCTCCGCTTCCTGAGCGACGGCCGCTTCGTCTGGGGCTCCGAGCAGAGCGGCTGGCGCCGGCTCTATCTCCATGACGCCGAAGGCAAGATCGTCCGCCCCCTGACTCCGGAGGGCTGGGCGGTCACCTCGCTCGACGCCGTGGCTGACAACGGCGAATGGCTGATCTTCACCGCGTTTCGGACTGAAGGGACCCCGGCGGTCAACGCCGCCGAGCGGCAGGTGATGCGCGTCAGCCTCAACGAAGGGACGGCCGCGGAGCCGCTGACCCGCGAGCCCGGCTGGCACGAGGCGAACGTCGCCTCCGCGAGCGGCCTCTGGGTCCACACCTGGAGCGACGGCGACACGCCGCACCGCGCCGAGGTGCGGGGCCGCGATGGCCAGCCGGTGGCTGACCTCCCCTCCACACCACCCCGCTTCGACCCGGCCGCGCTGCCGCGCTGGAAGCTCGGCACCATCGCCGGCCCGGAGGGCTCGCGCCTCCCCTTCCGGTATCTCGAGCCGGAGGGTTTCAATCCGGCGCGACGCTACCCGGTGGTCGTCTATCACTATGGCGGGCCGGGCTCACAGGTGGTGGTGAACCGCTGGGATACCCGTGGACGCGACCTCTGGCACAAGATGATGGCGCAGCGCGGCTTCGTCGTCGCCATGGTGGACAACCGGTCGTCGCTGTTCTTCGGCAAGGCCGGAGAAGACCGCGACCATCGCGCCATGGGGAAGGTGAACCTGGCCGCCCAGCTCGCCCTGGTGGACCACCTGAAGGCGCAGCCCTGGGCGGACGCCGGCCGCATTGGTCTCTGGGGCTGGTCGGGCGGCGGCTTCAACACGCTGTATTGCCTGTTCCATCGCCCCGGCGTCTGGAAAGCCGGAGTCGCCGGCGCCCCGGTGACCGACTGGCGCCTCTACGACGCCATCTGGACCGAGCGCTATCTCGGCACGCCGAAGGACAACCCCCAGGGCTACCGCGCCTCCTCACCCTTCCACAACGCCGAGAAGCTCCGCGACCGCCTGCTGGTCGTCCACGGGCTCGCCGACGACAACGTCCATCCGCAGAACACGGTGGCGTTGAGCGACCGGCTGGTCCGCGCCGGCCTGCCGTTCGAGCAGGCCTTCTACCCCGGCCAGAAGCACGGCTTCCGCGGCGAGTCGCAGACCCACTTCTTCGCCCGGATGACCGAGTTCTTCGAGCGGACGCTACAGCAGGTGGTGGTGGTGGACGTGGAGGCGGAGGTGAGGTAGGACCTCACCTCCGCCGGAGGAGGGTGGGGGACTACCCCTCGAAGCGCTTCATCACCACGGCGCCGTTGGTGCCGCCGAAGCCGAAGGAGTTGGTGATGGCGTATCCGAGGTCAGCCGGGCGGGCCTTGTGGGGGACGAAGTCGAGGTCGCACCCCTCGCCCGGCTCGTCGAGGTTCAGGGTGGGCGGGAGCGTCTGGTGCTTGATGGCGAGGGCCAGGATGCCCGACTCCAGACCGCCCGCCGCTCCCAGCAGATGCCCGGTGGCACTCTTGGTGGACGAGACCGCCAGCTTGTAGGC
>DASPJI010000649.1:0-5526 GCA_035628695.1 Thermoanaerobaculia bacterium
GCCCACCAGGATGCAGGCGTCGAGCCCGCCGACGTCGATCCCCATCTCGAGCGCCGAGGTGGAGATCACCCCGTCCAGCTTGCCCTCGAAGAGCGACTTCTCGATGCGCCGCCGCTCCTCGGCGAGGAAGCCGGCGCGGTAGCTCGCCACCCGGCCGGCCAGCGCCGGCTCCTCGCGCCGCAACCAGGAGTAGAGCAGCTCGGTGATCCGCCGGGCCTTGGTGAAGACGATGGTCTTGAGGCCCGCCCGCACCAGCCGCACGAACAGGTTGAGCGCCAGGGTGTAGGGGCTCGCCTCCGGCCTGAAGAGCAGCAGGTGGCGCCCCTCGCGCGGCGCTCCGGACTCGGTGATCCAGTGGAAGGGCCGGCCGGTCAGGGCCTGGGCGAACTCCCCGGCGTTGGCGGCGGTGGCCGAGGAGGCGATGAGCACCGGATCGCTCCCCACCGAGCGGCAGAGGCGGAGCAGGCGCTGCAGCACGTGATGGAAGTGGCTGCCGAAGATCCCCCGGTAGGTGTGCAGCTCGTCGAGGACGATCCAGCGCAGGTCGGCGAGGAACGGCCCCCAGCCGGTCCAGTGCCCCAGGATCCCCAGGTGGAGCATGTCCGGGTTCGACACCACCACCCGCGGGAAGCTCTTGCGGATCGCGGTGCGCAGGGCGGCCGGGGTGTCGCCGTCGTAGATCTCGCACCCCGCCTGCTCCTCGCTGAGGCCGGCCGCCGCGGCGAGCTGCCGGAACTTGCCCCGCTGGTCCTGCCCCAGCGCCTTGAGCGGGAAGAGGAACAGCCCGTGCCCCGGCCCGCCGCGGATCGCCTCCTCCAGGGCCGGGAGCTGGAACACCAGCGACTTGCCCGAGGCCGTCGGCGTGGTGATGAGGACGTTCTCGCCCCGCCGCACGGCCGCGATCCCCTCGGCCTGGTGGCTCCACAGCCGCGGCACCCCGCCCCGGCCCAGGGCCCGGGCGATGGGCTCGGGCAGCGGCGGGTCCAGCTCCCCCCACTGGGACGGGCTCCCCGGCAGGTAGGCGGAGTGGACGAGCTGGGGCGCGAGCTTCGCGTCCTGGCGGAGCTCATTCACCAGATGGCTCAGAGAGTCGATCGCGAGGGGCACGGCGGTTACTGCTGAAATATTACGCGGCACTCGCGCCGGATCTTACCAGGCTCGGGCGGCGCTTCAAAGCTCCGAGACCAGCTCCCGCCGCTTCGCCTCGAACTCGGCCTCGCTGATCAGCCCCTCGTCGAGGAGCGCCTTGAGCTCGCGGAGGCGGGCGGCGCCGGTGAGCCGCGGCGGCGGCCCGGCGACGGGAGCGACCGGAGCCTGGCTCCACGTCCGGTAGGACTCGGAGGCGCCGAGGATGGCGCGCTTGAACTCCAGCGGCTCCGCGATCTGCCGGAACATGGTCGTGCCGGTCTCGCTCGCCGTGTCGATCCAGACGTCGCCGTAGCCCAGAAGCCTCCCCCAGAGCGTCTGCTGGTGCTCGACATTGTTGATCTTGTCGAGCCGGGAGTCCACCGACCGCTTGCTCACGATCCCGGTCTGCTGGATGACGCGGCGGTCGGTGAGGACGTACTCGTGAGCGCGGAGGACCACCCATTTCCCGAGGACCAGGAGGCCCACGGCCGCGGCCGGAATCAGAGCCAGACCTGTAACGATGGGGTCCGGCGCCATCTGCCCGGCGATCACCCCGCCAACCACCAGGGCCACCGCCAGGATCACCCAGGGGTTCAGGGAGATACGGCTCACGTGGGCCTGGTAGACGACCTGCTCACCGGGCTGGAGATGCTCTTCGACGCTCATCGCTCGCTCCTCCGCGGGCTCCTCAATGTACAGGGCCAAGGGGAGATGCTATCGCACCCAAGATTCCGGCGCTCTGGTTTCCGGCTTGCATTAGACTATCGATGCTTTGAGCCCTCCGAACCGCCGCCTCCTCGTCGTCTCCAACCGCCTCCCGATCGTACTTCAGCGGAAAGACTCGAATTGGATCCTGAAACCCGGCTCCGGCGGGCTGGTGAGCGCCCTGGCGCCGGTGCTGTCGCACCGCGGGGGGCGCTGGATCGGCTGGCCCGGCATGGCCCTGGAGAAGGGGGGCGCGTGGAAGGAGGTGCTGGCCGAGGGCTACCGCGAGCGCGGCTACGAGCTGGTGCCGGTCCTGCTCGGCGAGGAGGAGGTCAAGGGGTTCTATGAGGGGTTCTCCAACGCCATCCTCTGGCCGCTGTTCCATGACCTCGTGGGCCGCTGCGACTTCGAGCCGTCGTTCTGGTACTCCTACCTGGATGTCAACCGCAAGTTCGCCGAATGCGTCCTCGAGCACAGCGACGACGACGATTTCGTCTGGGTCCAGGATTATCAGCTCATCCACGTCGCCCAGTTCGTGCGCGAGAAGGCGGAGCAGCGCCGGATCGGCTTCTTCCTCCACATCCCCTTCCCGCCCTATGACATCTTCCTCAAGCTCCCCTGGCGGGGGCAGATCCTGGCGGCGATGCTGGACTACGACCTCATCGGCTTCCAGACGCAGCGCGATACCCGCAACTTCCTGACCTGCGTCGAGCACCTGCTGCCCGGCCTGGAGATCCGGGACGGCAACCCGATCTCCGAGGTGCGGTCCGACTCGCGGGTGGTGCGCGTCGGCTCTTTCCCCATCGGCATCGACTACAAGTCGTTCGAGGAGACGGCGCGCTCCGAGGAGGTGGAGACGCGGATCCAGGACCTGCACCGCAAGATCGGCTCCTATGACCTGATCGTGGGCATCGACCGCCTCGACTACACCAAGGGGCTTCCCGAGCGGCTGGAGGCGTTCCGCAGCGCCATCGAGCGCTATCCCGAGATGCGCGAGCGGGTGGTCTTCTTCCAGATCGTGGTGCCCAGCCGCGAGGCGGTCCCCGAGTACCAGACCCTCAAGGGGCACATCGAGCGCCTGGTGGGCGAGATCAACGGCGAGTACTCCACCGCCGGCTGGGTGCCGGTCCAATACCATTACAAGAGCCTGCCCCGCCGCGACCTGGTGTCGCTCTATCGCATGGCCCGGACCTGCTTCGTCACCTCGCTCAAGGACGGCATGAACCTGGTGGCCAAGGAGTTCTGTGCCTGCCAGATCGACGGCGGCGGCGTCCTCGTCCTGTCCGAGTTCGCCGGCGCCGCGTCGCAGCTCCAGGAGGGGGCGCTGCTGGTCAACCCGCACGACATCGAGGGGATGGCCGACGCCCTCCTCGAGGCGTTCACCATGGAAGAGGACGAGCGCCGGCACCGGATGCGGAGCATGCAGCAGGTGCTGCGCCAGCAGGACATCTTCTGGTGGGTGGACTATTATCTGACGGCGGCACTGGGTACCGTGCCCGAAGACTTCCTGACCCCGACGGAGTACGTCCCCCCCATGGACCTCGACGAGCGCTGGATCGGATGAGCCCCCCCAAGAGCGACGACAGCGGCGAAGCGCGCCCCTCGGCGCTGGAGTGCTGGAACGAGATCGCCGACCGACTGGCGGGCTCCAAGCCCGCGGTCTTCCTCGACTACGACGGCACCCTCTCCCCGATCGCGCCGCGCCCCGAGCTCGCCACGCTGCCGCTGGCGACCCGCGAGGTGCTGCAGCACCTCGCCCTCCACCTCCCCGTGGCGATCCTCTCCGGCCGCGGGCTCGAGGACGTGACCGCCCTGGTAGGCATCTCGTCCATCATCTACGCCGGCAGCCACGGCTTCGACATCTCCGGCCCGCCTCTCGCCGAGGGCGGGCCGCCGTTGCGGTACGAGGTGGGCGAGGGTATCCCCGAGCGGATCGAGCGCGCCGCCGCGCGGCTGCGCCGGGAGCTCCAGGGTATCGAAGGGGTGCTGGTGGAGCCCAAGCGCTTCTCCGTGGCTGTCCATTTCCGGCTGGCGGACGAGGCCGCCCTGCCCCGCATCGAGCAGGCCGTGGACGCCACCCTCGCCGACGCCGCCGACGCCGCCGATATCGCCGGCCTGCGCAAGGCGCACGGCAAGAAGGTCTTCGAGCTCCGCCCCGACCTCGACTGGGACAAAGGGAAGGCTCTGCTGTGGCTGCTCGAGATGAGACTCGACCACGCCGCCAACCCCGTCGTCCCCCTCTACATCGGCGACGACGTCACCGACGAGGACGCCTTCCGGGTGCTGGAGGAGCGGGGGATCGGCATCCTGGTGGCCGAGGAGCCGCGCCCCACGGCGGCGGCCTACTCGTTGCGCGATCCCGACGAGGTCCGCCAGCTCCTCGAACGCCTGGCGGATTGCACAAAAAGTTGACATTTCCTCCGGCTTGTCCGACCATTCTCCTGTCCTTGATGTTCCACGCGCTCCCGCCTGGGGCGACGTGGCGGCTCCGACGGGCTTGGGCGGCCCAAGGAGCTGGGCGGGCTGGGACCTGCCGATGATGGACACGCCCAGGAAGGAGGTGGTCCAGTGAACGATGGTAAACACGGTTTGATGGAGGTGGCGTCCTCGTAAAGGGGATCCTCCACGCCGTTGACGGAGGGTGAACCCCGGGAGGGGAACCCAACGCCACCGAAAACAGACCTCGAAGGCCCCGGTCCGCAAGGACCGGGGCCTTTTAGTCTTCAGAAGCGGCGCAGGACCGCCGTTCCGGCGAGCGCGGTGAGGAGAGCGAGCGCCAGGAGGCCCCACTCACCGGCCGTGGGAACCTCGACGACGGCGGCAGCGATGACGAACACATGGGAGGCGCCGCTCTCGATCCCCGATACGTCCTCCCCAGGGGCGCCGGCCAGGGCCGTCGTCGCGTCGGCCGAGAGGGCGACGCCGTTGCCGAAGCCGTCACCGATCTGGCTGCTGGACGACACCAGCGGGACCGGGACGCCCCAGACGCCGCCGGAGCGCTGAGCGGCTCCGGCCCAGCCGGGGATGTCGGGATCGACGAGGAAGTCCCCCGGCGCGCCGATCAGGGCCACGTCGCCGCTCTCCGACAGGTCGACCGACGTGCCGGCGCTGCCGCCTAGATCGAGAAACGCATGCTGCTCGAGCCAGGTGCCGCCCGAACGCTGGAAGACGAAGGCGGCGCCGTAGAAGAGGCCGGGCTCGGGCCCCGCCGGCAGGACCGTCGGGGGGTAGCCCGGGGCGCCGATGAGCGCCGTGTCGCCGGTCGCGGACAGCGCGACGGAGGTGCCGAACCCGGAGCCGGGCTCCGGCACCGTGGGAGTGAGCTTCTGTTGCTCCGTCCAGACCGCGCCGCCGCGGAAGAAGACGTAGGCCGCGCCGCAGCTCTGCGGACCACAGCGGTCGAAGGTCGCGCCGATCAGGGCGATGCCCGCGTCGGCCGAAAGGGCCACCGAGCTGCCGAAAAACTCGGTCATCTCGGGATCGGACTGCCGGAGCTTGTCCTCCTCCATCCAGACGCCGCCGCTCTCAACGAAGGCGTAGGCAGCGCCGCAGGAGATGCCGAGGTCCGGGCAAGTCTCCCCTCGGGGGGCCCCGATCAGGGCGCGGGTGCCGTCCGCCGAGAGCGCCACCGAGAAGCCGAAGTCCTTGAACGTCGCCGGATCGCTCGGCATGAGCTTGGTCTGGAAGCTCCAG
>DASPJI010000650.1:0-7023 GCA_035628695.1 Thermoanaerobaculia bacterium
CTCCGGCAACGCCAACCCGGGAGGCCCGCACCTCCACTTCGCCATCTTCCAGCTCGGGCCCGACAAGAAGTGGCACGAGGGGACGCCGATCAACCCCTACCCGCTGATGGGCGGGCGGGGGGGCGACCGCCAGGCGCGGTGACCGACGGCGCGCCTCGCCACTCCGGCGTCCGAGACACCTCTTGGACTTGACATACGAGGGCAGGAGTGACAGATTTCTGTCATGCAGACGACGTTGAGATTGGATGACGAGCTCTATCGGCGAGCCAAGGCTCAAGCGGCGGCTCAGGGACGCAGCTTGACGACGTTTGTGGAGGAGGCGATCCGGGAACATCTCAACAGGCCGGCACGGGTCGCTCGGCAGCGGCCACTGCGCCTGCCGGTGTCGACGGCGACGGGCGGATTGGCCCCCGGCTTCTCCAGTCTCGAGGAGGCTGTAGACGCCGCCGATCTGGCTGCAGACCGGCACCTGGCCGGCTGACCCATGGATCTGCTCGACGCCAACATCCTCATCGGCGCTTTCCGGCGTGATGACCCGGACCATGGGGCGGTGAAGGGTTGGCTGGAAGAGTCGCTGAGCCAGGGCTCTCTCATCACCTTCCCTCCCCTGGTCGAGGTCGCCTTCCTTCGGATCGTGACCCACCCTCGTATCTTTGCGACCCCGTCTCCCTTCGAAGAAGCCATGGAGTTCCTTCAGATCCTTCAGGAGAGCGGCCAGCTTCGCGAGACGCCGTGGACCGTACGGATGAGGGCCGTGTGGTGGCGGTGGTGTCGCGACCTCGAGTTGGTGGGTAACGACGTCAACGACGCCTACCTTGCGGCCACCGCTACGGAAGCGCGCTGCCGCCTGGTCACCAGGGACGGCGGCTTCAGCCGCTTCCCTGGCCTCGACTGGTGGAACCCGATCGGGCTCCCCGAAAAATGACCCTCCCCTAGCTACGCCGGCTCGACGTGGATCTTCGACGCCGCGCGGAAGCCCAGGGTCAGGGGCTCGCCGGATTCCAGGCGCAGCTCGACGGCGTCCGCCGCCTCGTCGCGGGAGAGGACGCGCAGGGCGTTCCCCGGCCGCAGGCCGCGGCGCTCGACCAGTTGCAGGAAGTCGCGGCTCTGGTCCCCCACCCGCGCCACCCGGAGCGGCGCCTCCAGACCGCAGGTCAGCAGGCTCGGCAGGTCCGGGACCTCCATCTCGCCGTGGATGTTGGGGATCGGGTCGCCGTGCGGGTCGACCGACGGGTAGCCCAGCATCTCGTCCATCCGCTCGATCAGCCGGTCCGAGACGGCGTGCTCCAGGCGCTCGGCCTCGGCGTGCACCTCGGTCCAGTCCATCCCCATCACCTGCACCAGGAAGAGCTCGATCAGCCGGTGGCGCCGCAGCACGTGCATCGCGAGCTGGTTGCCGGACGGCGTCAGCCGCACGCCGCTGTAGGGCTCGTAGGTGACCAGGCCGCTGTCGGCCAGCGTCTTCATCATCGCCGTCACCGTGCCCGGCGCGAGCTGCAGGGCGGACGAGATCCGCCGCATCGAGACCAGAGAGTCCGGCTCCCGCTGCTCCTCGAGCAGGATGCATTTCAGGTAGTCCTCGACCGTGCTCGTCGGCATCGGCCAGAGGTTACCGCAGAAATCCTTCGAAGTCCTCCCTTGACATTTTGTCTAGTCGTGGAGCAGAATTTTGGTATGCCAAAAATCCTCCGACTCCTCCCGCTCCTCCTTCTCCTCCCGGCGCTGCTGGTCCTGGCGGCCTGCGACGGTCAGGGCGGCGCGGCGTCCAGCGACGGTGACGGCGACCGGAAGCTGCGCGTGGTCGCCACCACCGGCATCATCGCCGACACCGCCGCCCGGGTGGCCGGATCGCATGCCGAGGTCGAGGGGCTCATGGGCCCCGGGGTCGATCCCCACCTCTACAAGGCCAGTGAGAGCGACGTCCGCCGGCTCGCCGAGGCCGACCTGGTGCTCTACAACGGCCTCCACCTCGAGGGGAAGATGGGGGACATCCTCGGCAAGATGGGGCGCAACCGGCCGGTGGTGGCGGTGGCCGAGGACATCCCGAAAGAGAGCCTGCGCACCCCGCCCGAGTTCCAGGGGCAGCCCGACCCCCACGTCTGGTTCGACGTCTCCCTGTGGGCGAAGACGCTGGGGCCGATCGCGCGGGCGCTGTCGGAGCTCGACCTCGGGAACGCGGCCGACTACCAGGCCAACGCCGCCGCTTATGAGAAGGAGCTGCTGGAGCTGGACGCCTGGGTGGCGGAGGAGGTCGCCCGCATCCCCGAAGGGCAGCGGGTGCTGGTGACGGCGCACGACGCCTTCGGCTACTTCGGCCGGCGCTACGGCGTCGACGTCATCGGTCTCCAGGGGATCAGCACCCTGTCCGAGGCCGGGCTCAACGACGTCGACCGGGTGGTCCAGATCGTGCTGGACCGGCGGGTGAAGGCGATTTTCGTGGAGTCCAGCGTGCCGCGCCGCTCCATCGAGGCGGTGCAGGCGGCGGCGGCCTCCCGCGGGCACCAGGTGAGGATCGGCGGCCAGCTCTTCTCGGACTCGCTGGGCGGCCCGGCGACGCCGGCCGCCACCTACCCCGGCATGGTGCGCGTCAACGTCGAGACCATCGTCAAGGCCCTGCGCTAGGAGAAGGCCAGGAAAAGGAGTATCGCGGCATGAGCAGCGCCCCCGTCCTCGAGTCCCGGTTCCCGCCCACCGGCCCGGCAGCGGAGCCGGCCGCCGGCGTGCCGGCCGTCGAGGTGCACGACCTCACCGTGGCCTACCGCACCCAGCCGGTGCTCTGGGACGTCGACCTCGAGCTCCCCGAGGGGCGGCTCATCGCCATCGTGGGGCCGAACGGCGCCGGCAAGAGCACCCTGCTCAAGGCGGTGCTCGGCCTGGTGCCCCCGGTGACCGGCTGGGTGAAGATCTTCGGCGAATCGTACGCCCGCCGCCGCTCCTGGGTCGGCTACGTGCCGCAGCGCGAGAGCGTCGACTGGGACTTCCCCACCAGCGCCCTCGACGTGGTGACCATGGGGCTCTACGGCCAGGTCGGCTGGTTCCGGCGCCCCGGCCGGCACCACCGGGAGACCGCCCTCGCCTGCCTCGACAAGGTGGGGATGCGCGACCTCGCCCACCGCCAGATCAGCCAGCTCTCCGGTGGCCAGCAGCAGCGCGTCTTCCTCGCCCGGGCGCTCGCCCAGGACGCCCGCCTCTATCTCATGGACGAGCCCTTCGCCGGCGTCGACGCCACCACCGAGCGGGCGATCCTCACCCTGCTGCAGGAGCTGCGCGCCAGCGGCCGGACGGTGGTGGCCGTGCATCACGACCTGCAGACCGTGGCCGAGTACTTCGACCACGTGGTGCTGCTCAACATGCGTCTGGTGGCGGCCGGGCCGGTGGCGACCACGTTCACGCCGGAGAACCTGCAGCGCACCTACGGCGGCCGGCTGACCGCGCTCACCCAGGCCACCGAGGCGCTGCTCCAGAAGCGGGAGGCCAAGCTGGAGACCAAGCTGGAGGGCGGCAAGGGGGAGAAGCCGTGGAGCTGAGCTTCACCGCCCGCAACGTGCTGATCGGCGCCACCCTGCTGGGGGCGCTCGGCGGGCTCCTCGGCAGCTTCGCGCTGCTGCGGCGCCAGAGCCTGCTCGGCGACGCCCTGGCCCACGCGGCGCTGCCCGGGGTCTGCCTCGCCTACCTGCTCACCGGCGCCAAGACGCCGCTCCCCCTGTTCGCCGGCGCGCTCGCCGCCGGCCTCCTGGGGTCGCTGCTGATCCTCGCCATCGTGCGCTGGAGCCGCGTCAAGGAGGACTCGGCGATCGGCATCATCCTGTCGGTCTTCTTCGGCGTCGGCATCGTCCTCCTCACCCACATCCAGCGGCTCCCCTCGGGCAACCAGAGCGGCCTCGACAAGTACCTGTTCGGCCAGGCGGCGACGCTGGTGGTCCAGGACCTCCAGGTGATGGCGGTGCTGGGGACGGTGGTGCTGGCCGCGGTGCTCGTCTTCTTCAAGGAATTCAAGCTGATCTCCTTCGACCCCGGCTTCGCCGCCAGCCTCGGAGTGCCCGTGCGGCGCCTGGAGGTGCTGCTGACCCTGCTCCTGGTGGTGGTGGTCGTCGTCGGCCTCCAGACCGTGGGCGTGGTGCTGATCGTAGCGACGCTGATCACCCCGGCCGCGGCGGCGCGCCAGTGGACCGACCGGCTGGGCACCATGGTCGCCCTGTCGGCGGGGATCGGCGCGCTGGCCGGCGTCGCCGGGTCGCTGGCGAGCGCCACGGTGCCGCGCCTGCCCACCGGTCCGGTGATCGTCCTGGTCTCGAGCACGGTCCTCATCGTGTCGCTGCTCTTCGCGCCGGGCCGGGGCCTCCTCTGGGGGATCCTGCGCGAGCGCCGGCTGGCCGCCCGCATCCGTAGCGAGAACCTGCTCAAGGACCTCTACCGGATGAGCGAGGAGGCGGGGGACTTCGCCGTCTACTTCACCTGGCCGCATCTGATGGGGGTGCGCGGACAGAGCGCCGTGGAGCTCGAGCGGAGCGCCGGGCCGCTCCTCGCCCAGGGGCTCGCCGAGCGCTCCGGCGACGCCCTGCGGCTCACCGAGGCCGGTCGCCGCGAGGCCGGCAACGTCGTCCGCAAGCACCGCCTCTGGGAGGTCTACCTGACCCGCCGGCTCGAGCTGCCGGTCGACCACGTGCACCGCGACGCCGAGGCCATGGAGCACGCCCTGACTGACGCCGCCGTCGACAACATCGAGGAGCTCCTCGGCTTCCCCGGCGTCGACCCCCACGGCCGGCCCATCCCGGCGCGGAGGACGGTATGAGCCCGACGCTGGTGATCCTGCTGGTGGCGAGCTTCGTGGCGGCGAGCTGCGCCCTGGTCGGCTCGTTCCTGGTGCTCCGCAAGATGGCGCTCCTCGGCGACGCCATCAGCCACGCGGTGCTCCCCGGCATCGCCATCGCCTTCCTGCTGACCGGCACCCGGGCGACCCTGCCCATGATGCTGGGGGCGGGCGCCCTGGGGGTGATCACGGTGCTGCTGGTCGAGCTGTTCAACCGCAGCCGCCGCCTGCGCGAGGACGCCTCGATCGGCGTCGTCTTCCCCGCCCTCTTCTCCCTCGGTGTCATCCTGATCAGCCGCTACGCCGCACAGGTGGACCTCGACCTCGATTGCGTGCTCTACGGCGAGATCGCGTACGCTCCCTGGGACACGCTGACGATCGGCGGGACCGACCTCGGGCCCAAGGCCCTCTGGGTGACCGGCGGTGTGCTGCTGGTGAACGCGGTGTGGATCCTGCTCTGCTACAAGGAGCTCAAGCTCTCCACCTTCGACGCCGGGCTCGCGTCCGCGCTGGGGTTCTCGCCCGTCCTCCTCCACTACATCCTGATGAGCGCGGTCTCGGTGACGGTGGTGGGCTCGTTCGAGTCGGTGGGGGCGATCCTGGTGGTGGCGATGCTGGTGGTGCCGCCGGCCACGGCCTACCTGCTGACCGAGCGGCTGGGGACGATGCTCGCGCTGTCGGTCGCCCTGGGGGTGACCTCGGCGCTGGGCGGCTACGGCTTGGCCCGCGCCTGGGACGCCTCGATCGCCGGCGCCATGGCGACGGTAGCCGGGCTGCAGTTCCTCGCCGCCCTGCTGTTCTCGCCGGGCCATGGCCTGCTCGCCCGGCTGCTGATCCTGCAACGGATGGGCACGCGCCTCTCGGGCCAGCTCGTGCTGCTGCACCTCCAGAAGGACGAGGACCACGTGGTGCCGCTGGCGCTGCTCGAGCGGCGCTTCGGCTGGAGCCCGCTGAAGCTCCGGCGGGTGCTGGCCCGCCTGCTGCGCGAGGGGCTGGTCGAGCACCAGCGGGACGGGCTGCACCTGACCGACCGCGGCGCCCGGGTCCTGGAGACCACCGGCCGGATCGAGCTGGCCCACCGGCTGCCGACGCCGGGATAGAGTGAGAGGAGGAGAGGGAGATTCATGAACCGCTACGTTATCGCCGCCATCGCCACCCTGCTCCTGGCCGGACCGGCCGGAGCCTTCGACCTCTCGGGCCTCCCCGAGCCCCTGGTCACCGACCGGCCGGACTTCACGGAGAGCCCGTCCGTCGTGCCCTCCGGTCACTTCCAGGTCGAGGGGGGCGCCACGTTCACCCGCGTCGAAGAGGAGGACGCCGACACCTTCGGCGAGATCCTGGTGCGCATCGGCCTGGGCAAGGGGCTGGAGGCGCGGATCGGCGTCCCCTCCTATGAGCGGCTGGACGCTCAGGCCGGCACGATCTCCGGCTACGGCGACCCCTCTCTCGGCTTCAAGCTCCGCCTGACGCCGGACCCGCCCTCGGAGAAGACGCCGGGACGTCCGGAGGCGGCGCTGATCCTGAGCACGTCGATCCCCGAGGGGGACGAGGAGCTGAGCGACGGCGCCTGGCAGCCGGAGGCGCGGGTCGCCCTCTCCTGGGGGCTGGGCGCCAGGTTCTCGCTCTCCTCGAACGTCGGCTATGCCTACCCCGAGGACCCGGGGTCCGGCGACCGCTTCGATCAATTCCTCGCCAGCCTGTCGCTGGGGATCGCCCTCACCGACCGGCTGGGCGCCTTCGTCGAGGGGTACGGCTTCTCCGGGGAGACGGTGGACGGCTCCGAGACCACCTACATGGACGCAGGGCTCACCTGGCTGGTGGCCAACGACCTGCAGCTCGACGTGCGCGCCGGGCGGGGCTTCAACGACGCCGACCCCGACTGGTTCGTCGGTGCCGGCGCCGCGCTGCGCTGGTAAGCGACGGCTGAGCGAGCCTAGTAGGTCTCGCCGGGCTTGAGAGAGATGACCTCGCAGTTGATCCCCCCGCTCTCCAGGCACTTGACCAGCTTCTGCGGCGTGCCGGTGAGCGCGGGGAAGGTCCCCCAGTGGATGGGGATCACCTTGCGTACCCCGAGGTAGCGGCAGGCGCGGGCGGCCTGGTCCGGGTCCATGGTGAACAGGTCGCCGATGGGCAGGAAGGCCAGCTCGGGACGGTAGATCTCCCCCAGGAGTTGCATGTCGGAGAACAGGGCGGTGTCGCCGGCGTGGTAGAAG
>DASPJI010000651.1:0-3551 GCA_035628695.1 Thermoanaerobaculia bacterium
AGCCGGAGTAGTAGCCGTCCTGCTCGCCGGTGAGCAGCGTGTGCAGGGAGTGATGGAAGTCGTCCGCCCACTGCGTGTCGAAGCCGAGGCCGAACTCCTCCTTCGGGGAGATCACGCGCGGGTCGTTGAGGTCACTCTCGGCGATCGTGTAGATGCGGCGGCCGAGCTCCCGGGCGCGGTTGCGCACGGCGTCGCAGAGGTCCTGCAGGAAGGGCTCCGCGGAGTGGTCGACGATGGCGTGCACCGCGTCGACGCGCAGGCCGTCGAAGTGAAACTCGTCGACCCACTGCAGGGCGTTGTGGATGAAGAACCAGCGTACGTTGTCGCTGTGCGCGCCGTCGAAGTTGAGGGCCAGACCCCAGGGGGTCTTGTAGCGGTCGGTGAAGTACGGTCCGAACTGGCCGAGGTAATTCCCCTCGGGGCCGAGGTGGTTGTAGACCACGTCCAGCACCACCGCGAGGCCGCGGGCGTGGCAGGCCGCCACCAGCCGCTTCAGCCCTTCCGGGCCGCCATAGGAATTCTGCACCGCGAACGGCAGGACGCCGTCGTAGCCCCAGTTCCGTTCGCCCGGGAACTGCGCCACCGGCATGATCTCGAGCGCGGTCACCCCGAGGTCGCGCAGGCGGTCGAGCTGCGGGATCACCGCGTCGAAGGTGCCCTCCTGAGTGAAGGTCCCGACGTGCAGCTCATAGAGGATGACGTCCTCCAGCGGCAGGCCGCGCCACCGCTCCTCCTCCCCTCCCCACTCGAAGGCGGGATCGACAACGACCGAGGGGCCGTGCACGCCGTCGGCCTGGAGCCGCGAGGCGGGATCGGGACGCCCCTCTTTCCCGTCCAGGTGAATCAGATAGCGCGTGCCGGGAGGCACGTCCTCGGTCTCCGCCGCGAAGTAGCCGCCCTCCTCCGCTTCCAGGGAGACGCGGCGCCCGCCCTCACAGATCAGCTCCAGCTCCACCGTCTCGGCCAGCGGCGCCCAGACCCGAAAGCGGCTACGGTTCTCCCCCAGATACACGGCGCCCAGGCTCGGCCGCCAGACGGACTCGTCTCCCATGCTCATCCCTTTCAAACTGCAGGATCATCGACTGCAAGAAACCCCGAAGCCGTGGACCGGCTCGGGGGTTTTCGTATGGAAGCAAGAAGGAGGCCAGATCAGGAGGCTGCCGGCGTCTCGCGCCGGAAGAACACCACGCCCAGAGGTGGCAGGGTGAGCGTCAGCGAGTGCGGCCGGCCGTGGAGCGGTACCGGCATGGCCTCGACGCCTCCGAAGTTGCCCACGCCGCTGCCGCCGTAGGTCGGTGCGTCGCTGTTGAGCAGCTCCTTCCAGAATCCCCCTCCCGGCACCCCCACCCGGTAGTTCTGGCGCGGGATCGGCGTGAAATTGAAGACCGCGAGAACTGTGTCCTGACTATCCCGGCTCTTGCGGAGGAAGGAGAGAGTGCTGTTCTCGGCGTCGTTGGCGTCGATCCACTCGAAGCCGTCCGGGTTGCAGTCGAGCTCGTACAGCGCCGGCTCCTCGCGGTAAACGCGGTTGAGGTCGCCCAGCCAGCGGGAGATCCCGGCGTGCCGCTCGTCACCCAGGAGGTGCCAGTCGAGGCTCGAGTCGTGGTTCCACTCCCGGATTTGCGCCAGCTCCGCCCCCATGAACAGCATCTTCTTGCCCGGCTGGGCGAACATGTAGCCATAGAGCAGCCGCAGGTTCGCCAGCTTCTGCCAGAGGTCGCCGGGCATCTTCCCCAGCAGCGAGCCCTTGCCGTGCACCACCTCGTCGTGCGAGAGCGGCAGCACGAAGTTCTCGGTCCAGGCGTACATCCCCCTGAACGTCATCTGGTTGTGGTGGTACTTGCGGAACACCGGGTCGTACGCCATGTAGGCCAGGGTGTCGTGCATCCAGCCCATGTCCCACTTGTAGCCGAAGCCGAGGCCGCCGACGTAGAGCGGGCGCGACACCATCGGCCAGGCGGTGGACTCCTCGGCCACGGTCTGGGCGTCGGGGAAGGTCTCGTAGACCTCCTCGTTGGTGGTGCGCAGGAAGTGGATGGCGCCGAGGTTCTCCCGGCCGCCGAAGCGGTTGGGGATCCACTCGCCCGCCTTGCGCGAGTAGTCGAGGTAGAGCATGGAGGCGACGGCGTCCACCCGCAGGCCGTCGGCGTGGTACTTGTCCAGCCAGTAGATGGCGTTGCTCGTGAGGAAGCTCCGCACCTCGTTGCGGTCGTAGTTGAAGATGAAGCTCCCCCAGTCGGGGTGGAAGCCCTGCCGCGGGTCGGCGTGCTCGAAGAGGTGGGTGCCGTCGAAGTACGCCAGGCCGTGCTCGTCGGTCGGGAAGTGCGAGGGCACCCAGTCGAGGATGACGCCGATCCCCTGCTGGTGCAGGTAGTCGATCAGGTACATCAGGTCCTGGGGCGAGCCGTAGCGGCTGGAGGGGGCGAAGAAGCCGGTGACCTGATACCCCCAGGAGCCGAAGAACGGGTGCTCCATCACCGGCAGGAGCTCCACGTGGGTGAACCCGAGGCCGCGGACATGCTCGGCGAGAAGCGGCGCCATCTCGCGGTAGGTGAGGGAGCGGTTCCCCTCCTCGGGCACACGGCGCCACGAGCCCAGGTGCATCTCGTAGATGGACATGGGCGCCGCCAGCGACTGCCGCCCGCCACGGCTCGCCATCCACTCGTCGTCCCCCCACTCGTACTCCAGGTCCCAGACCACCGAGGCGGTGAGCGGCGGCGTCTCGTGCAGAACCCCGAACGGGTCCGCCTTGTCCACCCGGAAGCCGCCGAAGCGGGACTCGATGTGGTACTTGTAGTGGGCCCCCTTCTCCACTCCGGGCACGAAGCCCTCCCAGACGCCCGAGCCGCCGCGCGGCGACATCCGGTCGGCATGGCGGTCCCATTCGTTCCAGTCGCCGACCACGGAGACCGTTGCCGCGTCCGGCGCCCAGACCGCGAACCAGACGCCGCGGACGCCGTCCTTCTCGCCGGCGTGGGCCCCCAGCTTGTCGTGCAGCCGGAAGTGCGTGCCCTCGTTGAAAAGGTAGAGATCGTGATCGGTGAGCGGGCTGCCGCCCCGGGGCGCCGCCGCCACCTCCTCTTCGGACGGCGCCGCCGTCTCCACCGGCGCCTCCAACGTCTTGACAGGCGCCTCCGCCGGCGCCTCCAGCGTCTCCACTCTGCTCTTCGGCTCGTCCTTCATACGGCTACTCCCTTCTCCGCCTCAGCTCGTCCACCTCGCGCAGCAGGTCCACGACGTCGTCGCGGCTCGAGAACTCCTCGAACGAGAGGCGCGCCTTGCGGCGCCAGTTGGGCCGCTCGTTGCTCGTGCCCGGAACGTTCTGCGGCCGAGTCTCGCCCCACAAATCCTCGAGGTTGACCAGCACCATGCGCGCCGGGCTCGACGCCAGGTGCCGCAGGCGGTCGCGCAGCACCTCGCGGTAGGTGGTCTCCTCGTCGCCGCGACGGTCCCCGGGGAGCGCCTCGGCCATGCCCCGCCGGATCTCTCCCCGGCGCTCGCGCTCGGCGCGCGCTTGGTCGGCGTCGAAGAACCCAAGCTCCTGGAGGTCG
>DASPJI010000652.1:0-9143 GCA_035628695.1 Thermoanaerobaculia bacterium
GCGGCTGGAATTCATGCTGGCCGACTCCAGCGCCTCCGTCCTGTTGACCGGGAGCGGCGGGCCGGGAGCGGACCTGGGCCGGGGCACCGGCTTGGTGCGGCTCGATCCTCGCTCGGTCGCCTCGCCGGACAGCGACGTGGCCCTGACGGCGCCGGCTCGCGTCTCGTCGCGGAACCTGGCCTACCTCATCTATACCTCGGGCTCCACGGGGAGGCCCAAGGGGGTGGCGGTGGAGCACCGGAGCGCCGTGGCGCTCGTGCGCTGGGCGCGGCAGGTCTTCACCCCCGAGGAGCTGGCAGGCGTCCTGGCTTCGACATCGGTCTGCTTCGATCTGTCGGTCTTCGAGCTGTTCGTGCCACTCGCCTGCGGCGGCAAGGTGATCCTGGCGCGCAACGCCCTGGAGCTGCCCGCATTGCCCGCGGCCTCCGAGGTCACCCTGGTCAACACGGTTCCCTCGGCGATGGCAGAGCTGGCGCGCGGCGGCCGGCTCCCCGCCTCCCTGCGATCCTTGCGGACGGTGAACCTCGCCGGCGAGCCGTTGCAGCGGGCCCTGATCGACCGCCTCTACGAGTTGCCGGGCATCTCCAGGGTCTACAACCTCTACGGCCCGTCGGAGGACACCACCTACTCCACCTGGGAGCTGGTGGGGCGGGACGGCGGCGCGCCGCTCATCGGCCGGCCGGTCGCCGGCACCCGCGCCTACCTGCTGGACGCCCGCGCGCCGTGGGCGATGGCGCCGGTGCCGGCCGGCGTTCCCGGGGAGCTGCTGCTGGCGGGCGAGGGGCTGGCGCGCGGCTATCTGGATCAGCCCGGGCTGACGGCGGAGCGCTTCGTGCCCGACCCCTTCGCGCGCCTGTTTGGAGGGGAGCCGGGGAGCCGGCTCTACCGCACCGGGGACCTCGCCCGCTGGCGCGCGGACGGGCGGCTCGAGTTCCTCGGGAGGATTGACCACCAGGTCAAGGTGCGCGGCTTCCGTATCGAGCTGGGGGAGATCGAGGCGGTCCTCGCGCTCCACCCCGGCCTCCAGGACGTGGCGGTGACGGTCCGCCGTGATCCCGAGGTGGGGGAGCGGCTGATCGCCTACGTGGTGCCGGCTTCAGTGGAGGCCGCGGTGGAGCCGGGGGCCGAGCCGCCGGCCAGCCTGGCGGCGTCTCTCCGCTCCTGGCTCGCCCGCACCCTGCCCGACTACATGATTCCCGCGGCCTGGGTGACCCTGCCGGCGCTGCCCCTCACTCCCAACGGCAAGGTCGACCGCCGGGCGCTGCCGGCGCCCGGGACCGGAGAGGCCGCGCCTCGCACCCCGCCCCGCACTCCGGTCGAGGAGCGGCTGGCGGCGATCTGGAGCGAGGTTCTGGGGGGCGTCCCGGTCGGCGTCTTCGACAGCTTCTTCGAGTTGGGCGGGCACTCCCTGCTGGCGACGCGCGTGCTCGCCCGCGTGGCCGAGGCCTTCGGAGTCGAGCTGCCGCTCGCCGCGCTGTTCCAGGCGCCCACGGTGGCGGCGCTGGCGGAGTCGCTGGCCGGTCTCCCCGCCACCGCGCAACGCTTGGCGGCGGCACCGCCGGAGGATGGCGCCCCTCTCTCCTTGGCCCAGCAGCGCCTCTGGTTCATCGACCGCCTGGAGCCTGGGGCCCCGGCTTACAACCTGTGGGTGGCAGTGCGGTTCGGCGGAGACCTCCGGGTCGGCCACCTCGGGCGGGCGCTCACCGAGGTCCTGCGCCGCCACGAGCCTCTGCGGACCGTCTTCGCCGCCACCGACCGTGGGCCGGAGCAGGTGATCCTGCCGCCGTCATCTCCAGGCGAGCTGCCGTGGACCCTGATCGAGCTCTCCGGGCTGCCGCCGGCGCGGAGACAGAAGGCCCGGCGTGAGGCGTTGCGGGTCGAGGCGTTGCGGCCGTTCGACCTGGCTCACGGGCCGGTGGTCCGCTTCCTCCTGGTGCGGCTCGGGGACGGCGAGCACGTGCTGATGGTCACCTTCCATCACATCGCCGCGGATGGCTGGTCGCTGGAGGTCTTCTTCCGCGAGCTGTCGGCCCTCTATGCCGCCTCTGCCGCCGGGCGGCCGTCGCCGCTGCCGGAGCTGCCGTTGCGCTATGCGGACTTCGCCGCGGCGCAGCGGCGGTCGTTGACCGGCGGCGCGCTGGCAGGTCATCTGGCCTACTGGCGGCAGGAGCTTGCCGGGCTGCCGGTGCTCGAGCTGCCTCTGGACCGCCCCCGTCCGCCAGCGCGGAGCTACCGGGGAGCGAGCCTGCCGCTCGATCTGCCCGCGAGTCTGGTGGACGGGCTGCACCGGCTGGCCCACGCCGAGGGGGCCACGCTGTTCATGGCGCTGCTGACCGGTTTCGCCACTCTGCTCGCCCGCACGGCGGGGCAGGGGGACTTCGCGGTCGGCGTGCCCACCGCTGGCCGGGAGCGGGTCGAGACCGAGGGGATGGTCGGCCTGTTCATCAACACCCTGGCGCTGCGGGTGCGGATGGCGGACGATCCTCCGTTCGGCGAAATGGTGCGGCAGGTTCGGCAGACTGTCCTCGCCGGCCAGACGCACGAGGTGCCGTTCGAGAAGCTGGTGGAAGAGCTCCGCCCGGAGCGCTCCGGCACCATCTCGCCGCTCTTCCAGGTGCTCTTCGCATTCCTGGGCGCCGCCAGGCGGGAACGGGTGGAGATGCCCGGGCTGACCCTCGAGCTCCAGGAGGTGGAGACCGCCGCGGCCAAGTTCGACCTGACGCTGTCGATGCACGAGCGGGACGGCCGCGTACACGGCTGGCTGGACTATCCAACCGATCTCTTCGAGGCGTCCACCGCCACTCGCTGGGTTGGCCATCTCCTGACCCTCCTCCAGGGAGCGGCCGAGTATCCGGACATGTCTGTCGGCGACCTCCCGATGCTCTCGCCGGAGGAGACCGGCCAGATCCTCCTGCGCTGGCAGGGGCCGCGGGTGGAGCTCCCCGGCGCGAAGCTCGTGCACCGGCTCGTGACCGAGCAGGCGTCCCGGACACCGGAGCGCGTGGCGGTAGAGTCCGAAGCCGGCCGGTGGACCTATGCCGAGCTGGAAGAGCGGGCCTCCTCTCTGGCTTCCCGCCTTAGGGCCCTGGGGATTGGCCCGGAGAGCCGCATCGGCGTCTGCCTGGACCGTTCGCTCGAGCTGATGGCAGCCCTCCTGGCGATCTGGAAGGCCGGCGGCGCCTATGTCCCCCTGGACCCCTTCTATCCCCATGAGCGCCTGCGCCTGATCCTCGACGACGCCCGTCCGTCGCTCCTCCTCACCGGCCCCGGAGCTCCGCCCGATCTGGCCCCGCCCGGCCTCTCCGTTCTGCCTCTGGGCTCCCTGGCGGAAGCGGGCAGCGCCCGTTCAAGCGAGAGATTGCCTGCCGGAGACGCTAACCAGCTCGCCTACATCATCTACACCTCCGGCTCCACCGGTCAGCCGAAGGGGGTGATGATCTCCCACGGCGCCATCGTCAACCGGCTGCTCTGGATGAAGGCCGAATTCCCGCTGGATGAGAGGGATGCGGTCCTCCAGAAGACCCCTTTGAGCTTCGACCCCTCCCTGGTCGAGCTGTTCGTGCCGCTGATGAGCGGGGCCCGTGTGGTGATGGCAAGGCCGGGCGGGCACCTCGACCCGGCCTACATGGCCCGCGCCGTGGCCGAGCACCGCATCTCCGTGCTGCAGCTCGTGCCCTCGGTGCTGAGCGCCTTCCTGGAGGAGGACGGGATCGCGGGCTGCCAGGGGCTGCGCCACCTGTTGAGCGGCGGCGAGGTGCTCACGCCGGCGCTCCGGGACCGTGCCCTGGACCGCGTGGGAGCCGAGCTGTGCAACTTCTACGGTCCCACCGAGTACGCCGTTGATATGGCTTTCTGGCGCTGCCGCCGCGGCGACCCCCTGGCCATCGTGCCCATCGGACGGCCCATCGCCAACACCCGGGCCTACGTGCTGGACAGCCGTCTGCGGCCGGTGCCCGCCGGCACGGTGGGGGAGCTGTACGTGGCCGGAGCGGGCCTCGCCCGTGGTTATGTGGGCCGTCCGGACCTGACGGCGGAGCGGTTCGTGCCCGATCCTCTGTCCGGCGTGCCGGGTGGCCGGCTCTACCGGACCGGCGACCTGGTGCGGCAGTTGCCTCCCGGTCGGGGGGCTGACGGCGCCCTGGAGTACATGGGCCGTGCCGACCTCCAGGTGAAGGTGCGGGGGGTACGGATCGAGCCGGGCGAGGTGGAGAGCTGGCTCGTGCGTCACCCCGTGGTGGCCGAGGCGGTGGTGGGGGTACGGGGCGAGCTCCTGGTGGCCTGGCTGGTGCCCCGCGGTACCTCCTCGGCCTCTTCCGCCGAGCTGCGGTCATTCCTGGCGGAGCGCCTGCCCGACGCCATGGTGCCTTCGGCCTTTGTGATCCTGCCGGAGTTGCCACGGATGGGGAGCGGCAAGGTGGACCGGGCTGCGCTGCCGGCACCCACCACCGAAACATGGCAGACTGGCTCCGGCGTCCCCCGTACGGACATCGAGGAGCTGCTCTCCGGACTCTGGGCCGAGGTGCTGGGGCGCGAGCAGGTGGGGACCGACGAGAGCTTCTTCGATCTCGGCGGCCACTCGCTCCTCGCGACCCGGCTCATCTCCCGGATGCGGTCGGCCCTGGGCGTCGAGATCTCCCTGGGCCGCCTGTTCGAGGAGCCTACGGTGGCGAGACTCGCGCGGTGGGCCGAAGCGGCTCTCCGCCAGGAGGATACGGCGGAGGCAGAGCCCGAGCCGCCGCTCGAGCCGCAGCCGCACGCGGGACCGCAGCCGCTGTCCTTCGCGCAGGAACGGCTCTGGTTCCTCGACCGGCTCGATCCCGGCCCGGCGTACAACGTCCCTGCCGCCGCGCGTCTGACCGGACGGCTCGATCCGGCCGCCCTGGCGACCGCTCTGGACGAGGTCGTCCGCCGCCATGAGGTCCTGCGGACGCGCTTCGGTCAGGAGGGGAACCGGCCGGTGCAGGTGGTCGAGCCCTGGGGCCCCCTGCGAGCCGCTCGCCTGCCTCTTGTCGACCTCTCGCTCCTGCCCGGGAGAGCGCGTGACACCGAGGCGGCGCGCCTGGCTGCCGGCGAGGCCGCCCGCCCGTTCGATCTGGGGAGCGGCCGGTTGGTGCGCTCCACGCTCCTGCGGCTCGCGGCCGCGGAGCACGTCCTGCTGCTGACGCTGCACCACATCGTGGCGGACGGCTGGTCCATGGACGTGCTGCTCTCCGACGTCTCGGCTTTCTACGGCTCGGCCGTCACCGGTGACGCTTTGCTGTTGCCCGACCTCCCGATCCAGTACGTGGACTTCGCGCTCTGGCAGCGGCGGCATATGTCGGGGTACCGTCTGGAGACCCAGTTGGAGCACTGGCGCAGCCGGCTCGCCGGCGCGCCGGAGGTCTTCGATCTACCTGCCGACCACCCCCGCCCGCTCGGCGGCGGCTCGCGGGGCGGGCGCCTCCCGTTGCGCCTGCCCGCCGGCCTCGCGGCCGCGCTGACGGCCCTCGGACGGCACGAAGGTTGGACGCCGTTCATGGGCCTCCTGGCCGCCTTTCAGGCGCTGCTCGCCCGCTACAGCAGCCAGCTCGACGTGGTGGTGGGGTCTCCCATCGCCAACCGCAACCGCCTGGAGACCGAAGGGCTGATCGGCTTCTTCGTCAACACCCTGGCGTTGCGCCTCGACTTGACGGGCGATCCACCGTTCGCCGAGCTGGCCCGCCGGGCCCGCGCCGTGGCGCTCGACGCCTACGCACACCAGGATCTCCCGTTTGAGAAGCTGGTGGAGGAGCTGGCGCCACAGCGGCTGCCGGGCCTGACGCCGCTGTTCCAGACCCTGCTCGTGCTCCAGAACGCGCCGCTGCGCCTCGCGATGCCGGGACTCGCCGTCGAACCCCTGGAGGTGGACAACGGCACCGCCAAGTTCGATCTCGTGCTGGTGCTGATGGAGCAGGCGGGAGAGCTCGCCGGAGGGGCCGAGTACCGCCGCGACCTGTTCGAGCCCGCCACCATCGCGCGCTTCGTCGATCACTTCGCCGCGCTGCTCTCCTCGGCAGTGGGAGACCCGGGCCGCCGGCTCGGCGATCTCGAGCTGCTCGGCGAGGGCGAGCGCCAGCAACTGATGGTGGAGTGGAGCGATGCCGCCTGGCCCGCGGCTTCGGCCCTGCCTACGGTCTTGTCGCTGTTCGAGCAGCGGGCGGAGGAGGCGCCGGAGGCCACGGCGTTGGTGGTCCGGGGCGAGCGGCTGAGCTATGGCGAGCTCGACCGGCGCGCCGGGCGGCTGGCCCGCCGCCTGCGCCGTCTCGGCATCGGCAGGAGTGGACGCGGCCGGGTCGGCCTGCTGCTGGCGCGCTCGGCCGAGATGGTCGAGTCGATTCTGGCGGTCTGGAAGGCCGGCGCCGCCTACGTGCCCCTGGCGCCCGAGCTGCCGGCGGAGAGGCTGGCCTGGATGGCC
This sequence comes from Thermoanaerobaculia bacterium, assembly GCA_035628695.1. Taxonomy (GTDB): domain Bacteria; phylum Acidobacteriota; class Thermoanaerobaculia; order Multivoradales; family UBA5704; genus DASPJI01. The sequence continues at coordinate 6,434 of DASPJI010000652.1, forward strand.
GAGAATGCCGGTATCGCCGCCGTCGTGGCCTGGGAACAGGCACCGGAATGGGGTGTGCCCGCACTTCTGCTGGCGGAAGAAGTCTCCGCCGGCGAGAGCGGGAAGGCCACTTCCGGTATGGCGGAGGCGGGGGACCTCGCCTATCTGATCTACACCTCCGGCACCACGGGCCGCCCCAAAGGGGTGATGGTGGAGCACCGGAGCCTGTCGCACACTCTGCTGGGAATGGCTTGGCGGTTCGGCTTCAACGCTGCGGACCGCATGCCGCACCTGGCCTCCTTCTCCTTCGACATCTCGCTCTTCGAGCTGTTCGCTCCGCTCATCGCCGGAGGGACGGTGGAGCTGCTCACCCGCGACGAGGTGCTCGACCTGCCGCTCCTGACCGCGTGCCTCCGGCAGGCGACGCGGTGGCACGCCGTGCCGAGCCTGATGCGGCGGGTGGTGGACTCGCTGGCAGATACCGAAGGCATTGCTGGAGGTGTTGGGGGTCTGCGGACGGTCTTCGTCGGCGGCGACCGGGTGCCGCCGGAGCTGTTGCGCGATATGCGGCGGGTGTTCCCCGACTCGGAGCTGGTGGTGCTGTACGGCCCGACCGAGGCGGCCATCGTCTGCTCGGCGTACGCCGTGCCTGCCGTGTTGCCGGTATCGCCGTCAGTAGGGGGGGGAGAGCTGGAGCGCAGCCTGATCGGCGGTCCACTGCCGGGGGTCCACCTGCTGGTGCTGGACCGCTGGGGGAGCCCGGTGCCAATAGGGGTGCTGGGAGAAATCCACATCGGCGGACCCGGAGTGAGCCGCGGCTATCACGGCTGGCCGGGTCTGACGGCGGCGAGGTACGTCGCGGCACCCGATGAGCCGGGCCGCCGGCTGTACCGGACCGGAGACCTGGCCCGCCACCTGCCGGACGGTACCCTCGAGTTCGTGGGGCGGGTGGACCAGCAGGTCAAAATCCGCGGCTTCCGGGTGGAGCCGGGGGAGATCGAGGCGGCGTTGCGGTCCTGCCCTGAGGTGGCGGAGGCGGTGGTGGTCGCGGCACCGGATAGGCGTGGCGAGAGCCGCTTGGCGGCTTATCTGGTGCCGGCGAGGGCCGAGGTCCTGGACGAGCGGTGGGCCCGGGAGCGCATGGTCGGCGAGTTGCGGGAGGCGCTGTCCGGCCGGCTGCCGGACTACATGATCCCGGTCGCCTGGGTCGTCCTGCCCTCCCTGCCCCTCTCGCCCAATGGCAAGGTGGACCATGGCCAGCTGCCGGAGCCGGATGACGCGGAGGGGACCGCCACCCACGTCCCCCCCCGCAGCCCGGCCGAGGATCTGCTCGCCGGGATCTGGTGTGAGGTACTGGGGCTGGAGCGCGTCGGCGTCCAGACCAGCTTCTTCGACCTGGGCGGCCACTCCCTGCTGGCCACCCAGGTCATGTCCCGAGTGCGCGAGGCCTTCGGTGTGGACCTGCCGTTGCGCCGGCTGTTCGAGGCGCCCACCGTGGCGGAGCTGGCGCGGACGGTCGAGGCGCAGCTCGCTGGGGGTGGAGGGGCCGCGGAGACGATCACGCGGGCGTCTCGAGACCAGCCGCTACCCCTCTCCTTCTCCCAGGAGAGGCTGTGGGTCCTCGACCGCCTGCAGTCCGGCGACACGGCCTATAACCTGCCGCTGACGCTGCGTGTGGACGGCCAACTCGATGTGCCGGTCCTCGCCGCCGCCTTCGGCGAGATCATCCGGCGCCACGAGACCCTGAGGACCACTTTCACCGAGCGCGATGGTGAGCCGGTGCAGGTGATCCACCCGGCCATCCCGCCGGATGGAGTGCTGCACCTGCCGGTCGTCGATCTGCACGGGCTCGCCGCGTACTTCCGGGAACCGGAGGCGGGGCGCCTTGTCGCGAGCGAATCCGCCCGCAGCTTCGATCTCTCCCGGGGGCCGCTGCTCCGGACGCTGCTGCTGCGGGCCGGGGCCGGCGAGCACCTGCTGCTGGTGCACATGCACCACATCGTCTCGGATGCCTGGTCTATGGGTGTCCTCGTGCACGAGGTGGAGGTCCTCTATAACTCCTTCCGCGCCGGCCGCTCCTCATCCCTGCCGGAGCTGCCGGTCCAGTATGCGGACTTCGCCGTCTGGCAGCGCGGCTATCTCACCGGTGCGACACTGGAGCGGCAGCTCGGCTACTGGCGCGAGCGGCTGACCGGCGCTCCCGGTCTCGACCTGCCCACCGACCAGCCACGACCGGCGGTGCGGTCGGGTCATGGGGCCGAGCACCGCTTCGTGGTCGACGCCGCCACCTCCGCGGCCCTGCTCGCCCTCGCCCGCCGCCAGGGGGTGACCCCGTTCATGCTGCTGGCGGCGGCGCTGCTCACCCTGCTCGCGCGCTTCAGCGGACAGCCCGATCTATCCATAGGCTCGCCGATCGCCAATCGCACCCGGATCGAGACGGAGGAGCTGATCGGCTTCTTCGTCAATACCCTGGTGCTGCGCGCCGAGCTCGGGCGGTCCACCGATTTCCTGGATTTGCTGCGCCAGGTGCGGGAGATCACCCTCGGCGCCTACGCCCACCAGGACATCCCATTCGAGGAGCTGGTGGCGGCGCTCCATCCGGACCGCGACCTGTCGCACACGCCGCTCTTCCAGGTGATGTTCGCGCTGCAGAACGCCACTGTCCGCACGGTCCGGCTCGAGGGGATCGAGATCTCCCCCCTGGAAGTCCCCTCCGGCACCGCCAAGTTCG
>DASPJI010000653.1:0-4153 GCA_035628695.1 Thermoanaerobaculia bacterium
TCTGGGAGGATGCCGGCGGGGAGAGTGCCGTCGTGGATCACGGCGACGGGGGCGGCATCGGTCAGGAGGGCTCGTAGACGGTCCAGGGGGGAGGTGGGGTCCAGGGGGACGCAGGCGCCTCCGGCCCTCCAGACGGCGAGCAGGGCGGCGGGCAGCGCGGGGGTGCGCTCGAGGAGGATGGCGACGCGGGACTCGGGGACGAGGTCCAGGCGGCGGGCCAGGGATTTGGCGTGAGCGTCCAAGGCGTCGTAGGTGACGGTCTCTCCGGCGAAGACCAGGGCCGGCGCGTCCGGGGTGAGGGCCGCGAGCTCGGCGAAGAGGGCGGGAACCGTCCAGAGGGCCGGGGGTGTGGCCGTGTCGTTCCACTCGCGCAGCACCTGATGGCGGGCCGCGTCCGAGAGGGTGGGCAGTTGAGAAAGGCGAATTGTGGGATCGGAGATCACCGCCTCTCCCATACGGACGAAGACCTCGATCAGGCGCTCGGCGGTCGAGTGATCGAAGAGGTCCGCGTCGTACTCGATCGGCCCCTGGATCGTATCCTCCTGCTCATAGACGCCGAACATGAGGTCGTAGCGGGCGTTGGCGTCGAGGACGTTGACCGCCTCGCCGGCAAGACCCGTGAGGTCGTTCTCGTTGTACTGCCCGTCCAGCACCAGAACGAGCGTCTGAATGAGCGGCGGCCGGCTGGTGTCGCGGGGCGGCTGGAGCGCCTGGACCAGGAGACCGAAGGTCAGGTCCTGGTGGGCGTAGGCGTCGAGCGCCGCCTGGCGCACCCGGCCCAGCAACTCGCGGAAGGGGGGATCGCCCGACAGGTCGACGGCGAAGGGGACCTGGGTCAGGAAGTAGCCGATGACCGGCTCTACCTCCGGCCGGTTGCGGTTGGCGTTGTTGGAGCCCAGGATCATCTTCTCCTGGCCCGAGAAGCGGTGCAGCAGCGCGTAGGTCAGGGCCAGGAAGCCCATGAAGCTGGTAGCCCCCTCGCGCCGCGACAGCCCGCGCAGCCCCTCCATCCACGCACGGCCCGTGTCCAGATCGACGCTGCCGCCGTGCATCCGCTGCACCGGCGGGCGTGGCCGGTCGGTCGGCAGCTCCAGCACCTGGGGAAACCCGTCGAGCCGGCGCCGCCAGTGCTCCACCAGATCGTCCAGCACCTCACCGCTCAGCCACTCGCGCTGCCAGACGGCATAGTCGGAGTAGTGCACCGGCGGCTCGGGCACCGCCGCCGGCCGGCCGGTCAGGCCCGCGTCGTAGAACGCCGCCAGCTCGGTCCAGACGATCTGGAAGGAGATCCAGTCGATCACTAGGTGGTGCACGGTCATCAGGCAGATGTGGTCCTCGGCGTCCAGCCGCAGCAGGCGGATCCGCACCAGAGGGCCGCGCTCGAGGTCGAACAGCTCCCGCGTCCCCTCGGCCAGCAGCCGCGTGGCGGTCGGCTCGCGCCGGTCTGCAGGCAGGCCGGACAGGTCGACGATCGACAGGTTCTGCGCCCGACGGGGGATGACCCGCTGCACCGGACGGCCGTCCACCTCGGCGAAGGTGGTGCGCCAAGCCGCGTGACGGCGGACGATCTCGTTCAGGGCGCCATGGAGGGACGGCAGGTGGAGCGCCCCGCGCAGGCGGCTCGCCGCGTCGATGTTGAACGCCGTGCTCTCCGGTGCGAGCTGGTGCATGAACCAGAGCCTCTCCTGGTCCATCGACAGGGGCCAGTCCCCTTCCCCTGTGGGCCCGGAATGGCGGACCACCGGCGGCGGCTGGTGCACCTTGGGCGCCGCGGCCTTCGACTTCTTCTTGAGCAGCTCGAAGAGAGCCCGCTGCTCTGGAGACAGTGAAGAGATCCGGCTCGCGACACTCATACCTCGTGACTCCTTTTGCCTCTCATCCTTCACCTCGGCCATTCCCGGCCGGCCCGCGGCGCCGTGTCCGGTTCTGGCTGAGCTGGCGCATCGCCTCCTGGCGCGTCTGGGTGCGGGCGCGGGCCTGCTCCCCCCTGCCCTCCCGGCGCGCCTGTCCAGCTTCGCCGCCCGCCAGGTGACGAGCCAGGGCCTCAACCGTAGGGTGCCTGAAGAGCTCCATCAGGGGCAGTTCCCGTCCCAGCGCCTTCTCCAGACGGCTCTGGAGCCTGGCGAGGAGCAGTGAGCTGCCCCCCAGCTCGAAGAAGTTGTCCTGGACTCCCACCCGCGGGAGCTGCAGCACCTCCTGCCACACGGCGGCGATGGTCCTCTCCAGGTCGCTACGCGGCGCCACGAAGGACTCGGCCGGCACCCCCGCCGAAAGTGCCCCGGGTGCGGGCAGGACCCGGCGGTCCACCTTTCCGCCAGGGGTGCGCGGCAGGCTTTCCAGAGTCACGAAAACCGGCGGCACCATCCAGGCGGGCAGCCGCTGCCCGAGGACGGCGAGGGCGGCGCGCAGCTCGTCCGGGGTGGAGGACGACACCACGTAGCCCACCAGCCGCCGCTCGCCAGGGACGTCCTCCCGCACCGCCACCGCCGCCTCGCGCACACCGGGAAGGCGCGCCAGCTCCGCCTCGATCTCCCCCGGCTCCACCCGATAGCCGCGGATCTTCACCTGCTCATCCACCCGGCCCAGGAACTGGACCTCGCCATCGGTCAGGAAGCGCGCCAGGTCGCCCGTCCGGTAGAGCCGCCCGCCTGGCACCGGCGAGAACGGGTCCGGCAGGAAGCGCTCGGCGGTGAGGTCGGGCCGCCCGAGATAGCCGCGGGCCAGTCCGACACCTCCCAGCCACAGCTCGCCGGGGATGCCCACGGGGAGCGGCGAGAGCTGGGCGTCCAGCACATAGGCCCAAGTGCCCGGGATGGACCGCCCGATCGGCACCGTACCCGCGGGCAGCTGCTCCCCCGGGGCACAGGAGCGCCAGAGGAGGTCGATGGACGCCTCCGTAGGCCCGTACATGTTTGCAAGCGGCGTCCGGAAACCGGCGCCGGCGAGTCGGGCGGGCAGCTCCGCCGGCACGGCCTCGCCACCGGCGAACACCTGCCGCAGCGAGGCGGCGGCGCCCGCGAAATCCTCCTGATCGAGGAACGCCTCTAGAGCCGAGGGGTTGAAGTCCGCCAGCGTCACCCCCTGCTCCGCCACGAGGCGTGCCAGGGAGCGGGGATCGCGCTCCAGGCCCTGAGAAGGCAGCCCCACCCGGGCGCCGGACGCGAGCGCGCCGAACAGCTCCCACACCGAGACGTCGAAGACCCCCGCCGCTCGTTGCAGCATGACGTCCCCCGGGCCAATGCGGTAGGTCTCGCGTGACCGGAGCAACCGGTTGACCACTCCCCGGTGCGGCACCGCCACCCCCTTGGGAGCCCCGGTGGAGCCGGAGGTGTAGAGCACGTAGGCGAGGTTGTCAGGAGTCCCTTCTCCCTCTCCCGGCAGGGGGGAGGTGATGGGAGAGGGAGTCAGGGAGTTAGGGGCATCGAGTGCCACCACCTGCCCCTCCACCTCTGGCAGCGCCGCCCCCGCCTCGGCCAGCAGCACCGGTGCCGCGGTCTCTCTCAGCAGCAGCGCCATCCTCTCCGTCGGATAAGAGGGGTCCAGGGGGAGCCAGGCGCCTCCGGCTTGGAGGACGCCGAGAATCCCCACCACCGCCTCAATGGAGCGGCCGGCGAGGAGGCCCACCACGACCTCGGGCCCCACGCCGAGACTCCGCAGGCGGCTGGCCAAGCGCTCCGCGCGCGCTTGCAACTCGCCATAGGTCACCACGTGGTCCTCGAAGACCAGTGCCGGGGAGTCGGGGGATCCGGCTACCCGGGCCGCGAACAGCCCGTGGAGCGTGCCGTCGATGTCCTCTGGGAGCCGCCGGCCGGCCCCGGACCACTCCCAGAGCACCTGCTGGAGCTGCGCCTCGCTCGCCAGAGGCAGCTCCGTCAAGGGCGTTGCGGGAGCGGCCACGGCCGCGGCGAGGAGCCGCGTCCACTGCTCGCAGAGTCGATGTGCCGTGGTGCGGTCGAAGAGGTCCGAGGCGTACTCCAGCACCGCGCAGAAGACTCCCCCCTGCTCCCGCAGCCCCAGCGACAGGTCGTACTTGGCGGTGCCCGCCGGCAGCTCCCGGGGCGTCATCTCCAGCCCCTCCGGCCCCCCCTCCGGCAGCGGCATGTTCTGCAGCGCCAGCGACACCTGGAAGAGCGGCGTGCGCGACAGGTCGCGG
>DASPJI010000654.1:0-27801 GCA_035628695.1 Thermoanaerobaculia bacterium
CAAGACGGTGACCGCGGCCAAGAAATCCGAGGCCAAGCCGAAGAAGACCACCGCGGCCAAGACCGTCAAGGGCAGCACGGGTGCCGGCGCCGGCGCCAAGAAGACCGCCACCAAGTCCGCCGCGAAATCCGGTGGTACCAAGACCGCCGCGAAGTCCGCTGCGAAGCCGGCCGCCAAGAAGACGGCTGCCGGTGGCGAGAAGAAGGCCGCGGCCAAGAAGACGACCGCGGCCAAGACGACCGCCGCCAAGAAGACCACTGCCGCGAAGAAGTCCGATGGCGCGAAGAAGTCCGATGGCGGGGGCGCCAAGAAGACCGCCGCGAAGAAGACCGCTGCCAAGAAGGCTCCCGCGAAGAAGTCGTCCGGCAGCTAGCGTGACCGACCGGCGGAGGCCCTCCTCCGCCAGGCCGGAAGTGGTCTACGGCTCTTTCGAAGGCGGCGCTCGGTCAACTTTTCGGGGCGAGTTTCCTTGTCGTCCTTGGAGTCTTTCGAAGCTTCCAGCGTCGCCTCCGCACGACGTATCAGCCTCGCCGCCCCGCGGCTCGAGCGTCGTGTCCACTCCTACCCACCACAACCCGACGTCCGGCGAGATCTCAGGATCTCGTGTCACTGAGCAGGCTGGCCGCCTCGCGGTCCAGCAGCCAGAGAAGGGTGCCCCGCGCGGGCTTCACCACCTGTCCCGGATAGCGGTCGACGTCGCGCGGGCCTTCGATCACCGCGCGTACCGCCGCGGCCTTGTCGCCGCCGCTCACCAGGAAGAGGATCCGCGCCGCGGCGTTCAGCACCGGTGGTGTGAAGGTGATCCGATAGGTGCGATGGGCCTCCACCCACGGCGCCGCGACCCAGCGCTCCGTCTCGTGGATCACCGATGTGCCGGGAAAGAGCGAGGCGGTGTGGGCGTCGGGCCCCAGGCCCATGAGATTGAAATCGAAGCGCGGCAACTCGCCTTCCACCGGCTGAAAGAGCTCTCTCAGCTCCCGCTCGTAAGCCGCGGCGGCGGCCTCGGCAGGCTCCTCGGCGGGCACGCGGTGGATGTTCGCCGCGGGCACCGGCACGCTGTCGAGCATCGTCTCGCGCGCCATGCGGTAGTTGCTGTCGGCGTGATCGGGCGGTACGTGGCGCTCGTCCCCCCAGAAGAAGTGGGTGCGTTCCCACGGCATGCGCGCGCGGAAAGGCCCGTCCGCGCTGGCGAGGAGCCGGTAGAGAGCCTTCGGCGTCGAGCCTCCGGAGAGTGCGATGGTGTAGCGGCCGTGCTCGCGCACGGCCGCTTCGGCGGTGCGCAGGACCTCCTCCGCGGCCGCGCGCGCCAGCGCGTCCCCGCCGTCCACCACGCGCAGATCGATCAATTTTTCCACCGCCGGCCGCTCCTCTCGATCAGCTCGTCCGCGTCCCTGGGGCCCCAGGAGTTGGCCGCGTAGTTCGGGAAATCGCGCGGCGTCAGGGCTTTCCACACGTCGAGGACCGGCGTCACCACGCTCCATCCGGCCTCCACCATGTCGCTGCGGTGGAAGAGCGTCGAGTCGCCGGTCATCACGTCATAGAGCAGCGTCTCGTAGCCGGTCTGCGGCGCGGTGCCGAAGTAGTCGGCATACTGGAAGTCCATCTTGACCGTGCCGAGGCGCATGGAGGGCCCGGGGACCTTGCCTTCGAAACGCAGCGAGATCCCTTCGTCCGGCTGGATGTGGAGCACCAGCAGATTGGGCTGGAGGCGCTCGACCGGCGTCTCGCGGAAGAGCATGAACGGCGCGCGCTTGAACTGGATGGCGATCTCGGTGACGCGCTTCGGGAGCCGCTTGCCGGTGCGCAGATAGAAAGGCACGTCGGCCCACCGCCAGTTGTCGATGAACAGCTCGAGCGCGACGAACGAATCCACCGGCGAATTCGGCGCCACGTTCTTCTCGGCGCGATAGGCCGGCACCCGCTTGCCATCGATGGTGCCCTCGCCGTACTGGCCGCGCACGGCCTGGCGCAGCACGTCCTCGTGCGACATGGGGCGGATGGCGCAGAGCACCTTCACCCGTTCGTTGCGCACCGCGTCGCCGGCGAAGGAGGTGGGGGGCTCCAGGGCGGTGAAGGCGAGGAGCTGAAACATGTGGTTCTGCACCATGTCGCGCAGCGCGCCCGCCTCCTCGTAGTAGGCGCCGCGCCCTTCGACGCCCACCGTCTCGGCGACGGTGATCTGCACGTGATCGACGTAGCGGCGGTTCCAGATCGGCTCGAAGATGCCGTTGGCGAAGCGGAACGCCATGATGTTCTGGACCGTCTCCTTGCCCAGATAGTGATCGATGCGGTAGATCTGATGCTCCGCGAGCACCTGGAGGATCTGCCGGTTGAGCGCCTTGGCCGAGTCGAGGTCGTGGCCGAAGGGCTTTTCGATCACCACCCGGCGCCAGGCCCCTTCGCTCTCCTGGGTGAGCCCCGCGGCGCCGAGGCGCTCCACCACTTCGCCGAACAGGCTGGGCGGGATGGCGAGATAGAACAGGCAGGAGCCGCCGGTCTCGAGATCCTGATCGATCTTCGCCAGGAGATCGCGCAGGCCGTCGTAGGTCGCCGGGTCGGTGAACTCGCCGGCCATGTAGAACAGGCGTTTCATCAGCCAGTCGCTCTTCGCGTCGTCCACCGGCCCGGGGGAGAACTCCTTGAGCTCGCCGGCGATCTTCTCGCGGAACTGCTCGTCGGAGGTGAGGCCGCGGCCGAGGCCGACGACGGCGAACTCGTCGGGCAGGAGCCCGCTCATCGCCAGGTTGTGGAGCGCCGGCACCAGCTTGCGCTTGGTCAGATCGCCGGTGGCTCCGAAGATCACCATCACACAGGGAGGAGCGGGCTCCCCTTCGCGCTCCGCGTCTTCGATCCGTACCTCCTCCGCTATCGCCATGAATCCTCCCCTCGAAAGTCGAGAACGTTTCTCAGCCGCCGGTGGGCCGCTCGACGTGGCCGCCGAACTTCTTGCGCATCGCCGACAGGACCTTCTCCGCGAAGCTGTGCTCCTGGCGCGAACGGAAGCGGGTGAAGAGCGCCGCCGACAGCACGTTGGCGGGCACCGCCTCCTCGATGGCGGTGTTGATCGTCCAGCGCCCCTCGCCCGAGTCCTGGACGAAGCCGGTGTAGTCCGCGAGGTCCGGCGTCTCGGCGAGGGCGCTGGCGGTCAGGTCCAGCAGCCAGGACGAGACGACGCTGCCGCGGCGCCAGACCTCGGCGATGTCGGCGAGGTCGAGATCGAAACGGTGCTCCTCGGGCAGGTCGGCCGAGGCGGCGTTGCGGAAGATGTCGAAGCCTTCCGCATAGGCCTGCATCAGGCCGTACTCGATGCCGTTGTGGACCATCTTGACGAAGTGGCCGGAGCCCGCCGGCCCGCAGTGGAGATAGCCCTCCTCGGCGGTGCCGCCGCGCCCTTCACGCCCCGGCGAGGGCGGGATGTCGCGGCGGCCCGGGGCCAGGGTCTTGAAGATGGGATCGAGCCGCCGGACGGTCTCCGGGTCGCCGCCGATCATCAGGCAATAGCCGCGCTCGAACCCCCAGATGCCGCCGCTGGTGCCCACGTCCAGATAGTGGATCTGCCGCGCCGCCAGCTCGCGGGCGCGCCGCACGTCGTCCTTGAAAAAGGAGTTGCCGCCGTCGATCACCACATCGCCCGGCGCGAGGCGGCCGGCCAGCTCCTGGACCATGCCCTCGGTGGGGGCGCCCGCGGGCACCATGAGCCACGCGGTGCGCGGCGTCTCCAGCCTGGCGACGAAGTCGTCCAGTGAGGAGGCCCCTTCGGCGCCTTCGCCGGCGAGGTCCGCCACCGCCTGGGGATTGAGGTCGTAGACCACGCACCGGTGCCCGTCCCGCATCAGGCGCCGCACCATGTTGCCGCCCATCCGCCCCAGCCCGATCATTCCAATCTGCATGCTCTCCCTCCTCTCTGCCAGGCGACAGTCTATATCGCGATATCGGCGGGGATCGGCCGCCGGCCCCTGATTTGCAGTCTTCTCCGGCGAACTGCGAGCATGCGGTGGAAAGGGATCCCTATGGACAAGACACGAATGGTGATCGCGGGTACGGCGCTGGCCGCCGCCCTTCTTCTCTCCCCCTCTCCCGGACGGGCCCAGGAAGAGTCCAGGGTGGCCCTGGGCGCCAAGGCGGGGACGCTGGGGGCCGGCGTGGAACTGACGGTGGGGCTCGGCCGGCAGGTCAACACCCGCCTCGGCTTCGGCGCCTACAGCTACTCGGAGCGCCGCGAGGCGAGCGACATCGAGTACGACGGCGAGGCGAAGCTGCGCAACGGCACCGCCTTCCTCGACTGGCACCCCGGCGGGCGCGGCTTCAGGCTCACCGGCGGCCTGGTCTACAACGACACCGAGATCCAGGGGGAGAGCCTGACGCCGGCGTCGGGCGTCTACAACATCGGCGGCGTGCCGGTGCCCGCCTCCCTGGTCGGCCGGCTCGAAGGCACCATCGACTTCGACCCGATCGTCCCCTACGCCGGGCTCGGCTGGGGCAACGCGGTGCGGGGCGGCGGCCCGTGGGGCTTCTCCCTCGACCTCGGCGTCGTGTTCCAGGGAGAGGGGGACGTCACCCTCACGCCGTTGATTCCCGCCAACAGCCCTCTCAACGATCCTCTTGCCCGCGAGCTTCTCGCCATCCAGCTCGAGCGGGAGGCGCAGGACATCGAGGAGGACATCGCGGACTACGATCTCTACCCGGTCCTGTCGCTGGGGGTGACGTACCGCTTCTGAGCGCCCGGCATCCCCGCCCCGGCGGTGATTCCCCCCGGAAACCGGCCGCCATCCCCGGCGGCACGAAGGCCATACCCGCGGCGCCAACCCCATCCCCGCGGGTACGACCCTCATACCCAGGGTATGGAGGCGATCTGGCGGGGTACGGTCTCCATACCCGCGGGTAGGAGGTCATCCCCGGGGAGATCCCCGTTCTACCCTCGGGGAGGACGGCCGTACCCCGGGTAGGGCGAACGTTTCCCGGGGTATGGCGCCCCTCCCTCGTGGGGCAACGGCTGCCCCGGGAGGAAGGACGCCCGCCCCGCGTGACGTCGATCGTGTATCGGGGCTAGATGTACTTCTTGAGGCGCGGCCACAGCTCCGAGAGCGGCGGCGTCACGTTCCGGCAGACCCACACCGGCAGCTCGTCCTCGTAGGGCATGCAGTAGCGGCAACGGACGGTGCCGGCACGGCGCAGATCGGGGCAGGCCCGCCGGTTGCCCTCTTCGTCGCCGCCCAGGACGATGAGGACCCGGCCGTCGTAGCTCCCCGGCCCCCAGAGCCAGTGGCTGTTGTGGCCGCTGATCGCGGGCGGGAGGCCGTAGGCCTTCCCGAGCACGCCGATGGCGCCGGCCTCGCCGTAGTTCTGGCCGAAGATCCCCGCCACCGCCCGCTCCTCCGGCGGCAGCGAGTGATAGACCCGCGCCACCTCGGCCACCATCTCCGGCCAGCCGTGCATGTCGGCATAGAGCTGCGGCAGCTCCCCCATCTCGTGCCGCTCCCCGGACTCGGCCTGGATCCCGAGCGCCCGGGAGTAGCGGATGAAGCCCTCCACCGGCAGGACGGGGACCGCCAGGGGAAGGCCGATCAATCCCCCCACCGCGGCCGGCAGGACCACCAGCCCGGCGGCCACGAGCCGCAGGCGCGGCTCACGTAGACGCTGCAGCCAGAGCTCCCAGGCCACGCCCCCTGCCGCGAAGAGAAGGGTGTAGACGGGAGCCAGGTAGTAGGGCTTGGAACGTTGGGTGAGCAGCACCGCCAGCGCGGCCAGATAGAGCCAGCCGAGCGGCCGGAACGGCCTCCCCTGCCTCGCAAGCAGCAGCCAGCCGAGCCCTCCCAACCAGACCGGCGCCGCGAGGGGGTTCATCATCAGGAGCTGCTCACGGAGGAAGTCCAGCGGGGCCAGGTCCACGTTCTTGAGCCGCTGCGCGTTGTCCATGAACTCCAGGGTCGGCCAGCCGTGGAGGTGCTGCCAGATCAGGTTCGGCAGGAAGAGGAGGAAGGCGAGGAGGCCGCCCAGCCAGATCCACGGCCGGGCGAAGTGCCGGCGCTCCGGCGTGAGCGCCACCCCGGCGAAGGCGGCGAAGCCGAAGACCAGCATGCTGTGCTTGTTCAGCAGGCCGATCCCGGCGATCAGGCCGAAGAGCAGCCAGAGCCGCCCGTCCCCGGTGCGGACGATGCGCGCCAGGACCAGCGCCCCGAGAGTCCAGAACAGGATCTCGAAGGAGTTCATGGAGAAGAAATGGAAGAGGCTCAGGTAGACCGGCGCCAGGGCCACACAGAGAGCGGCGAGCGCCTGGGCGAGGGCGCCGCCACCCATCTCCCGGGCGAGCCGCGCCGCGAGCAGGACCACCGCGGCGCCCACCAGCGCGGGCAGGAGCCGGATCGCCAGCAGCGACTCGCCGAAGACCTCGCGCGCGAAGCGGGCGATCCAGGCGCTCAGCGGCGGGTGATCGACGTAGCCCCAGTCCAGGTGCTCGCCGCAGGCGATGTAGTAGAACTCGTCGCGGAACCAGCCGTAGGCGTCGGCGGTGGCAAGCTGCAGCGCGAGCACCGCCAGCGCCAGTGCCGCGGGGACCATCGCCTCTCGCCGGTTCCAGGGTGCCGGCGGGTGTCCGTTGTCCATGTTCAGCCCCATGCTAAGCTTCCGGCGCTCCGCCGGAGCGGTGCCCGAACCGAGCCTCCAGAGGATCTTTCATGACTCGATCCATGCTCCTTGCCCTTCTCTTGACCTCGTCCATGTTGGGGGGCTGCGCGGCCCGCTTGCATCAGCAGCCAACGGGCGGCCATCCACAGTCCACCCCTGAGGGACCTTCGCCGATGAACGCTATCGCCGAATCCTACGTCAAGCTGGTCCTCGCCGTCGGGCAGCACGACCCCGACTATGTCGACGCCTACTACGGCCCGCCGGAGTGGCGGACCCAGGCCGAGCAGGCCAAGCGCCCTCTGGCCGAGATCCGGACCGAGGCGTCCGGCCTCCTCGAGCGGCTCGGCGCCACGCCCCCGCCGGCAGGGGGCGACGAGATGGAGCGCCTGCGCTACGAGTATCTCACCCGCCAGCTCCAGTCCATGGCGGCGCGCGTCGACATGCTGGCGGGGAAGAAGATGACGTTCGACGAGGAGGCCCGGGCCCTCTACGACGCCGCGCCGCCGACGCACGGCGCCGCGCACTTCCAGGCGATCCTTGACGAGCTCGCGAAAGTGGTACCGGGCGACGCGCCGCTGCCCGAGCGGGTGGAGGTCTTCCGGCAGCGCTTCGTCATCCCCAAGGACAAGCTCGACGCGGTGTTCACCGCCGCCATCGACGAATGCCGCCGGCGCACCGCCGAGCACCTCGAGCTGCCGCCGGGCGAGAGCTTCGAGGTCGAGTACGTCACCGGCAAGTCGTGGAGCGCCTACAACTGGTACAAGGGCAACTTCCACAGCCTGATCCAGGTCAACACCGACCTGCCGGTCTTCGTCGACCGGGCCATCGACCTGGCCTGCCACGAGGGCTATCCCGGCCATCATGTCTACAACGCCCTGCTGGAGAAGAACCTGGTCAAGGACCGGGGCTGGCCCGAGTTCTCCGTCTACCCGCTCTTCTCGCCGCAGTCGCTGATCGCCGAGGGGACGGCGAACTACGGCATCGCGGTCGCCTTCCCGGGCGAGGAGCGGGTGGCCTATGAGCGCCAGGTCCTCTTTCCCCTGGCGGGCCTGGATCCCTCCGAGGCGCCGCGGTACTATGAGATGCAGCGCCTGCTCCAGCGCCTCAACTACGCGGGCAACGAGGCGGCGCGGCGTTATCTGAATGGCGAGATCGACGGCGAGGCGGCGGCGGACTGGCTGGTGCGCTACTCGCTGACCGCCCCGGAGCGGGCGCGGCAGCGGGTGCGCTTCTTCGATCAGTACCGGAGCTACGTCATCAACTACAACCTGGGGCAGGATCTGGTCCGCGAGTACATCGAGGGCCGGGGCGGCACCGAGGACAACCCCGGGAAGCGCTGGGAGGAGTTCGAGAAGCTCCTCTCCTCCCCGCGCCTCCCGTCCGGGCTGCGCTAGGCAGGTCTACTGGGCGGGGCAGGTCGTCGCCGGCTCTCCGAGAGCGGCGAGGTCCTCGCCCGCCTGGGAGGTCAGGCTCGTCCGCGAGCAGAGGCTGACGTTGAGCTTCCCCTTCTGCTTGTCGGCGTAGACCAGATAGCTCTGCCCCACCTGGAAGTCATAGCCGCACGCGGCGCTGTCGGCGGAGGTCACTACCGTCACCTCGCCGCACTTGGCCCCCTTCCACCCCTTCTCCACCCGCAGGCGGACGGTGCTGCTGAGGCCCGAGGTGTCGACGGCCACCACCGTGCCGGTGAAGACGGCGCCGGCCTGCTGGAGAGCCTCCTGCGGCGGCGGCGACGGCGCGCAGGAGCAGGCCAGTGCGGCATCGGCCCCGGTGAGAGCGAGGATGAGGGTGAGGGCTAGCGTGGTACTCCTGAGCATGGTGGATCTCCTGGTCGAATGGACGCTCCGGCCGGAGGGACCGGCGGAAATATTCGCTAGCTTCTATTTGGATGCAAGACGTGTGCGCGGGGCGCTTCAACTGGCCTTCTTCAGCTTCCGCTCCGCCTTGAGGCCCTCCTCGGCCTCGGCGAGCGCCGCCTCCAGGGCCTGCCGCTCGTCGTCGCGCAGGTCCTGGCCGCCGAAGCTCTCCCGCAGATAGAGCTCGATGACCCGCGCCGCGGGCTGGGCGGCGGCCGGGTAGCGGGCGGCCGTCTCGCGGCTCAGCGCGAGCGGCGGGAACGACTCCGGGAAGGGCGCGCCGGCACGGGCCAGCCGGTGGCGCAGCCGGCGGTACGCCGTGGTGGCGGTGAGAGGCGGGCGCAGGCGGCGCGCCAGCAGCCACGCAGCGGCGGCGAGCAGCACGAGGCCGGCCAGGGCCCACATCGCGGTGGAGGCCGGCAACGGAGGCGACTCCCCGGCGCCGGCCTCTCCGCCCGGGGCCGCGTCGGTGGCGGCGCCACCCGCCGGCCGCTCCTCCTGCTGCTTGCGCTGGAACATCCCCCAGAAGTCGGACCAGACCTCCCGCAGGCCGGAGAAGAGCCGGATCTGGTCGTAGAGGCCGAAGGTGAGGACGTAGCGGTCCCACCGGAAGAGCAGGTAGTCCCACGCCTGCTGAGCCAGCAGCCAGTTCCCCTCCTGGCCGGTCTCGGGCCGGCCGGCCGGCGGCGTCGGGTCGAAGGTCCGCCACCCGGTACCGGGCAGGTAGGCCTCCACCCAGGCGTGGGCGTTGCTGTCGCGCACGATGTAGTAGCCCTCGAAGGGGTTGTGCTCGCCGCCCAGGAAGCCGGTGACCAGCCGCGCCGGGATCCCCTGGGAGCGCAGCATCAGCACCATGGAGGAGGCGAAGTACTCGCACTGGCCGCTGCGGTACCGGAACAGGAACTCCTCGATCGGGTTGTCGCTCGACCGGCCACGGAAATCCAGGGTGTAGCTGTAGCTCTGGACGAGGTGCGTCTCCAGCCGGTACGCCCGCTCGCCGGCCGGGCCCTCGCCCATGACCCGGGCGGCCAGGCCGGAGATGCGCGGCGTCACGCCGGAGAGGTCGAGCGTCGGCTCCGGCGCCGGCCCGGGCACCTTCCCCAGCAGGACCGGCTGCCCGGCCAGGCCCACCCGGTACTCGATGATCTCCACCGGATCGAAGCTCAGCGACACCGCGCCCCCCTGGTCGATCTCGAGCCGCGGCGTGCGCGGCTCCACGATGGCGGACTGCACCGGCAGCGGCAGGCTGCGGCTGCGCATCGGCTGGAGCCAGATGCGCACCCAGCGGAGCGGCTCCTCCCGGCTCAGCGGGAAGCGGATGCCCTGCTCGCGCCGCAGCGGCCCCACCTGCGGCGAGCGCCGCCAGCTCCCGCCCTGGTAGACGTCGTAGGTGGCCGCCTTGAAGCGGACCTCCTCGTCCGGATCGAACTGCCCCCCCTCCTGGACCAGCCGCAGGGCCACCTCGCGGCTGCTGCGGATGTTGCCGATCGAGTCCAGCGTCACCTCGTCGGAGAAGCCGGCGGCCTCGAGCGTCGTGCCGGTGCTCATGCCGCGGCCGACGATGAACGGCGCCCGCACGCGCGGCAGCAGCGCGAAGATCGGCACCGCCAGCAGGACCGCCGCCAGGGCCGACACCCAGAGGAAGCCGCGCATCGGGATGCGGGCGAGCGCCGGGTCGTCGCGGCCGAAGCCGGAGAGGACGTGGAGGAAGGCGAAGCGCGACAGCAGCACCAGCGACACCACCATAAAGCCGACGAGGTACAGCACCACCGCCGGATGGACGCTGGTGCCCATCGCCGCCAGGAAGATGAAGAAGATGCCGATCGCCGCCTGCCACTTGTCCCGCTCGCGCTCCAGGGAGAAGAGCTTCACCAGCAGGGCGAACAGGCAGAGGTGGACCGCCGGCTGCACCAGCCGGCCGCGCGAGAAGGCGGTGAGGTCGAGGAAGAAGATGGGCAGGTAGGCGAGGCCCAGCAGGTTCATCCCCCACCGCGGCAGCCAGCGCGGGGCGTCCTGGCCGGCGCGCCGCAGGAAGACGAGCACCCCGGCCAGGTAGACCGCCAGGACCGGCCAGAGCACCAGGTCGTTGAACGGCAGCGGGATCGGGGCGAAGAACGCCAGCCATCCCAGGAGGAGGCGCTTCTGGCGGCCGAAGCTCACACCGCCACCTCTTTCGGCTCCGGCGCTCCCTCGGGCTCCATGTGCACGCGGAGCTGCGCCGCCCGGTGGTCCCCCGGCAGGAGCACCTCGCCGGCGCGCGGCCGCGCCTCCACCAGCGCCAGCGACTCCAGCACCGCCAGCCGCTGCCGCGCGCCGCCGGCGAAGGGGAGGTGCTGGTCGTGGGTCACCAGCTCGACCTCGTAGCCGCGGGCCAGGTGGTCGACCGCCGCCGTCGCGGCTTCGCTCACCAGCCGCTCGAACCGCTTCTGGCTCTCGGGATCGGCCAGCTCCCCCACCGCGTTGTCGAACAGGATGGAGAGGCGCCGGGTGCGCTCGGACTCCCGTTCCATGTAGACCAGCTCGCCGGTGCGCGCCGTCTGCTTCCAGTGGATGCCGCGCGGATCGTCGCCGCGCCGGAACTGGCGCAGGGAGTGGAGGCCGTGGCCCCATCCGGTGCGGCGGCTCGCCTCCTCCCCCATGTGGTCCACCTCGTCCAGCCGGCTGGCGGCGGCGGCGAAGATCTCGGGGAAGACCAGCAGCTCCAGGTCCACACGGTAGCGCACCCCCTTGCGGAAGAAGCCGTAAGGGAAGAGGCTCGACACGTGGGCAAACGGCAGGCTCTGGCGGCCGCGGGACGGCACGATCATGTCGATGCTGCCGCTGCTCCTCCCCCGCCGGGGCAGGTAAGGGATGAGGAGCGGCTGGGCCGAGCGCGAGACGGTGAACAGCAGGAACCAGCGCGGGAAGAGGCGGCTGCGGTTGCGCAGCGAGAAGCCGATGGCGAACGGCCGGTTGGCGAACACCTCGCCCGGCGGCTCGAGCTCGGCCTCGAGGCCGCGCACGTTCTCCCGCGACATCACGCCGGAGACGATGAGCACCGCGAACATCACGGCCAGCACCGTGTAGAGGGCGTTGTTGCCGGTGTTGGTGGCGGTGATCCCCACCAGGATGGAGAGGAGCACGTACCACAGCCCCACCGTGGTGATGCGGATCCCCTCCGGGGTCGAGGTCCGCTTCCAGCTCATCGGCGGCTCACCGACCGCTCACAGGGGGACCGGCGTGGCGGCGACCACCCGCTCGATCGCCTTCCGCGCCATCTCGAGGCCGGCGCCGCCGCGCTTCAGCACGACGCGGTGGCCGAGGACCGGCACCGCCAGGCGCTGCACGTCGTCGGGGACGGCATAGGAGCGGCCCTCGCACAGCGCCAGGGCCTGGGTCGCCCGGTACAGGCTCTGCACGCCGCGGGTGGAGACCCCGACCAGGAAGTCGCCCCCCTTGCGGGTCGCCTCGGCGAGCGACAGCATGTACTCGGCCAGCTTGTCGGCGACGCGGACGAGCCGCACCTGCTGCTGGAGCGCCAGCAGGCCCTCGCGCGAGAGCACCGGCTGCAGGTGCTCGAGGAGGTCCTCGACGCCGCCGGACAGCAGCAGCTCCTTCTCGTCGGCGCGCGGCGGATAGCCCAGGGAGATCGACATCAGGAAGCGGTCGAGCTGCGACTCGGGCAGCGGGAAGGTGCCCTGATACTCGACCGGGTTCTGGGTGGCGAGGACGATGAACGGCTCGGGCAGCGTGTAGCGCTTGCGCTCGATCGACACCTTGCGCTCGCTCATCGCCTCGAGCAGCGCCGACTGGGTCTTCGGCGTCGCGCGGTTGATCTCGTCCGCCAGCACGAGGTTGGCGAACAGGGGCCCGGGCACGAACTCGAACGCCTGGTTCTTCTGGTTGAAGATCGAGATGCCGATGACGTCGGACGGCAGCAGGTCGCTGGTGAACTGGATGCGCTGGAAGGCGAGGCCCAGGGAGCGGGCCAGGGCCTGGGCCAGGGTGGTCTTGCCCACGCCCGGCACGTCCTCCACCAGGACGTGGCCGCGGGCCAGCAGGCAGACGGCGGCCATGCGGATCGCCTCCGCCTTGCCGCGGACCACCCGGGCGACGTTGTCCTCCAGAGTTCGGATCGGCTCCACGGCCCCGGGTGCATTGGCCGCATCGGCCGCATCGATGAGAATCGGCTCCATCGCGCTCTCTCTAACCTCGCAATGCCCGGCGCCTCTTCCAGGCGGGTACAGAAGATCCCCTCCGCGGCTCGGACAAGGCCCGGCGGCAGGAACGGGGGCTCATCGTCAGGTGGCTCGCCATTTTAATGGATAGGCGATTCGCCAACAATCTCCCGGCCGCGGAGCGGCAGTCTATCGTAGGGAGGGCTCCCGGATTTGACCGCCCTGTTTCCGTCGTTTACTATGGGATCATCGAAGGCTGGAAGGAGCAAAGGAAACCACATGGCAACAGATCTCAAGGCGGACCGGTTGAAGTCCATCGAGGGGGCGCTCTCGCAGATCGAACGGCAGTTCGGTAAGGGGGCGATCATGCGCCTGGGCCAGCGGGAGGCGCTGGCGATCGAGGCGATCTCGAGCGGCTCCATCACGGTCGATCACGCCATCGGCATCGGCGGGTTCCCCCGCGGGCGGGTGGTGGAAATCTACGGGCCCGAGTCCTCGGGCAAGACGACCCTGGCGCTGTCGACGGTCGGGCAGGCCCAGAAGCGGGGCGGCACCGCCGCGTTCATCGACGCCGAGCACGCGCTCGACGCCGAGTACGCGCGCAAGCTCGGGGTCGACATCGACAACCTGCTGGTCTCCCAGCCCGACAACGGCGAGCAGGCGCTGGAGATCGCCGAGATGCTGGTGAGGAGCAACGCCGTGGACGTGGTGGTCGTCGACTCGGTGGCCGCCCTGGTGCCCAAGGCGGAGCTCGAAGGCGAGATGGGCGATTCCCACGTCGGCCTCCAGGCGCGCCTGATGTCGCAGGCGCTGCGCAAGCTGACCGCCATCGTCTCGAAGTCGCGGACCTGCCTGGTCTTCATCAACCAGATCCGCGAGAAGATCGGCGTCATGTTCGGCAACCCCGAGACCACCACCGGCGGCCGGGCGCTCAAGTTCTATGCCTCGGTGCGGGTGGACATCCGCCGCATCGCCTCGCTCAAGGACGGCGAGGAGGTGACGGGCGCGCGGGCCAAGGTCAAGGTGGTCAAGAACAAGGTGGCCGCCCCCTTCCGCCAGGCCGAGTTCGACATCGACTACGGCGAGGGGATCTCGAAGACCGGCGAGCTGGTCGACCTGGGGGTCGAGCACAAGCTGATGGTCAAGAGCGGCGCCTGGTACTCCTACGGCGACCTGCGCGTCGGCCAGGGCCGGGACAACGCCAAGCAGTTCCTGCGCGACAACCCCGACCTCGCCGACGAGATCGAGGGCAAGCTGCGGGAGAAGATGGGCATGCCGCCCGTCGCCGCGGTGCCGAAGGACGAGTAGAGCCCGCCGCCTGAGAGGGGGGCCCCGCCCGGGGGCCTCCCGGCCGTCTTCAGGATAGAAAATCAGCCCGCGGCCTGGGGGAAGAAGCGGCGCCACCAGCGCTGGATGGGGGGTTGCCCGCGCTGGTCGGCCTCTTTCTCGATCTTCTCGAGCGGGGCGGGGAGGAGCGCCAGGCTCCCTTTCTGGAGCTGGAGCATCAGGAGGTCGAGCTCCCGGCCGCGCTGGCGCGGGTCGCCCGAGAACGCCTCGCCGAGGGCGGTGCGGCCGTCGAAGCGGGCGTAGAAGTCCCGCGCCCGCATGGGGATGCGCTGCCGCTCGTCGGTCGTGGGCTCCAGCACCCAGACCGGATAGCAGCGCTCCAGGAGGTCCAGCGGCACCGCCATGTGACGCCGGGCCACCAGCACCTGCTCCTCCGTCGCCTGCTCCAGCAGCAGGTCGAACACCGACAGCTCGCGGGTGCCGGTCTCGTTCGCCTCCCCCACCTTCTCGATGTCCAGCACCATGGCGACGGTGAGGCGGAGGGCGGCTTCCAGAAACCGGAAGTAGGAGCCCTTGAGCTGCTCGTACAGGTCGGCCAGGTTCTTCTTGCCGTCCACCAGGCCGGCGAGCCGCCGCTCCATCGGCTCGAGGCCCTCCCCCGGCCAGGCGTCGCCCCGCCGCAGCACCACGTTGTCGTGGACGAACACCCGGCGGATGCGGGCGTGCTCGTCCACCCAGCGGGTGCCCTCCATCACCAGCCCCATGGAGTGGATCGGTTCGGTGAGGATCTCCTCCTCCTGCGGCAGCTCGGACTGGAAGTAGAAGACCCCTCCCCGCCAGAGGAAGAGGTCGCAGATGGAGTCTTCGATCTGCCGCCGCAGGGTCTGCTGGATGACCTCGGGCGAGAGCAGGCCCAGCTCACGGAGCGCCACCCCGAGGCGGGTCCGCCGGGTCGTGCAGTGAGAGAGCGCCTGGAAGAGCGCGTCCTGGCCCACATGGCCGTGGAGCAGCAGGTGCTGGCCGTAGAACTCCGCCGGGTCGTTCGACAGACAGGAGACCACCTCTCCCAGATGGAAGTAGATGCGCTTCTCGCGCTGGCTGCGGCGCACGACCAGGGCCCCCGTGCAGCGCTCGTTCTGAGCCCACTGCAGGAGGTCGCCCATGGGGAAGGCGGCCAATCTCCCGGAGAATTCCATGACTGCGGGTTCGGATTGTAATCCAGTCCACAGCCGAATGGTGTGCCCCGGGTGCGGTATGCTTCTGCGCCATGTGTCGCATCCTACGCCCGACCCTTCTGCTGATTGTTTGCATGTCCATAGCGGCCGCCATGGCCGCCGCGCCCCTCCCCTGCCAGCCGTGCGCCGGTGTCCGGCTCGAGCCGCTGCAGCCCCAGGCCGCCCCCGCCGCCCCGTCTCCCGCCGAGACCGGCGGGGTGTCCCAGGGGTCCCAGCCGGTCCAGATCCCGGAAGGCAATCCCACCGAGATCCAGCCGCAGCAGCTCCCGCCGATGGTGGCGGGGCCGGACTCCCTCCCCACCGTCCCCTCCGAGATCGGGGCGCTGCTCCAGCAGAGCCCGAAGCTCGAGCCGGGGAGCCCGCTGTTCGTCGCCTGGGACGTGCTCCTGGGAGAGGAGGCCGCTCCCGTGTCGGTGGGCGCCGAGGCGCTGGGCATCGTCCAGACCGGGGGCACCCCCTGGCTGTCGCTGGTCTTCCGCACCCCGGCCCCGGTGACGCAGAACGTCGCCCGCCTCCAGGCGGAGCTGCGCGGCGCCGCCGCCATCGCCGCCGCCGCGCCCGCCAACACCTGGTTCCAGGTGGCCTGGCGCCCGGAGGGGGCGGAGACCCAGGCGTTCGCGCCCGGGGAGTACGCCTTCCTGCTCAAGCGCGCCGCCGTGGCGCTGACCGGCGCGCGCGCCGACGCCAAGGTGGCCTCGGCGCCGCTGCCGGCCGACCCGGCGCAGATCCGCGCCTTCTATGGGGAAGAGGTCGCGGCCTACCTGGAGGCCGTGGCCCTCCAGCCCGCGCCCGCCGCGGCGCTGACCGCCGCCGTGGCCGCCCTGCAGGAGCTCGATCCCGGCCGCCCGGTGGTGCTGGACGCCGTCGACTACCCCGCCGATCCGTCCGGCGTCCTCTCGGAGGCCGCCCGCCAGTCGGCGCGGGGGATCGGCCTGACGCTGTTCCGCAAGGCCAAGCTGACCGCCGCCGACCTGGCCCCCCTGGCGCTCCTCGCCCGCGAGCTCGCCGGTGACTTCACCTACGACCCGGCGTCGACCCCCACCGGCGCCGGCGAGGCCTGGACGTTCATCGGCGCCGCCAGTGATGCCGGCGGTGCAGGCGACACCCTGGAGCTGCGGGTGATCGCCGAGGCGCCGGCCGGGGCCAGCGAGCTGACCCTCCGCTTCCCCGACGCCTACCTGCGCCGCCCCACGCGCTTCCCCTACACGCCGGGCCGCTTCGACCCGCCGAGCGGCCGGGTGGAGGGGGACGCCCTTCTCCTCACCGTGACCAACCCGGGCCGGGTGGAGGTCGTGGGCCTCGAGCGCGCCACCGCCGCCGAGCGCGAGGGGGTCGAGGAGAGGGTGACCATCGCCACCGAGCGCGAGATGCCGGTCGAGGAGATCCTGCGCCGGCTCCAGGCGTTCGAGGACGCCCAGGCGCGGCGGCTCGACCATTACCGCGCCACCAACACCACCCATATGCGCTTCCAGCCCGCGGCCGGCACCCAGAGCATCGAGGCGACGCTCCAGGGCCCCTTCTTCTTCGATCCACAGACCGGCTCCGACTGGGCCTGGGAGGCGCTCTACGTCAACGGCGTGCGCTGGCGCGGCAAGTCGATCCCCGAGATCCCGCTGGTGCAGCCGGAGAAGGCGGCGGCGCTGCCGCTGGAGATCCACTTCAACAAGCAGTACCGGTACCGGCTGCGCGGCACCGACACCCTCGACGGCCGTCCCGCCTGGGTGGTGGACTTCGCCCCGACCGGCCCGGCGGCCGAGGGGGGCAAGCTCTACCAGGGCACCGTCTGGGTGGACCGCCAGATCTACTCGCGGCTGCGGACCCGGGCGGTGCAGCTCGGTCTCGAGGGGGAGGTCATCTCCAACGAGGAGACCATGCACTACACGCCGGTGGACGCCGAAGGCAAGCCCGCGCCCTGGGGCCCGCAGAGCTACGTGCTGCCGCTGCGCATCGTCGCCCAGCAGCTCCTGTCGGTGGTCAACTCGGCGACCGTGGTGGAGCGCGAGACCCTGCTCACCGACGTGCGGATCAACGCCGCCGGCTTCGAGGAGGCGCGGCGGCAGGTGGCGGGCACCGACGTCACCATGGTGCGCGACACCGCCGAGGGCCTCCGCTACCTGGTCAAGGACGACTCCGGTGAGCGCGTGGTGCAGGAGGGCTTCGACACCTCGAAGCTCTTCGCCCTGGGCGGCGTCTTCTATGACGACGCGTTGGACTATCCGCTGCCGCTCGCGGGCGTCAACTACTTCTCCTTCGACTTCCGGGGGACGGGCAAGCAGGTCAACGCCTTCTTCGCCGGCGCCCTGCTGACGGCGGACATCGCCGAGCCGCGCCTCTTCGGCAGCCGCTTCGACGCCGGCGTGGACCTCTTCGCCCTGGCGATCCCCCTCACCGACACCGTCTACCGCGGCGACCGGGAGGCCAATGAAGAGGACGTGGAGCTGCGCACCGGCAACATCGGCTTCAAGATCGGCCATCCGGTCGGCAACTTCATGAAGCTCGGTGCCGAGTACACCCCGCTCTTCTTCAACTACGGCCGGGCGGACGACACCGACCCGAATTTCGTCATCCCCGAGGACCACGTCCTCCACGCCCTGGACCTGCGCGCCTCCTTCAACCGCTCGGGCTACGGCTTCTCGCTGACTGGCAGCTACAACAAGCGGTCCGAGTGGAAGCCCTGGGGCCTGCCGGGCAATCCCGAGTACAGCGAGGACCACGAGGACTTCCTGCGCTGGGAGGCGCGGGCGAGCAAGAACTGGTACCTGCGCTCTTTTCAAAAGGTCGGGATCGAGTTCGACTACGCCTCGGGCCAGGATCTGGACCGCTTCAGCAAGTATCAGTTCGGCTTCTTCGGCGGCACGCGGGTGCACGGCTATCAGAGCAACCGCGTGCGGGCGACGGAGGTCCTGGCGAGCCACGTCTCCTACGGCTTCGAGGTTGGCCAGATGCTCCGCCTCGAAGCGCTGGGCGACGTCGCCTGGGCCACCGATGAGGACACCGGCCTGGACAACGAGCTCCTGGGGGGCCTCGGCATCGCCGGCACCTTCATGGGCCCCTGGCAGACCGTCGTCAACCTCGACCTCGGCGTCCCGGTGGCGGGCCCGGACGACGGCTTCGTGGTCTACGTGGTGTTCCTGAAGCTGTTCAACTAGGGGGACGGCATGGAAGACGAAAAGGTATGGGAGGATCCCGCGGAGCCGGTCGAGCTCCCGATCACGGACATCCTGGACCTCCACAGCTTCCGGCCGTCCGAGGTGGCCGACGTGGTCCGCGAGTATCTGGACGCGGCCTACGAGAAGGGCCTGCGGGACGTCCGCATCATCCACGGCAAGGGGATCGGCGTGCAACGCCAGACCGTGCGCACGATCCTCGGCCGTGATCCCAGAGTCGAAGCCTGTGGCGACCTGCCGGGAGAGGCGGGCGGCTGGGGGGCGACGTGGGTGCGGATGCGCTAGCCCTTCAGCTCTTTCCTGAAGTACACGACCCGCTCGGTCTCTTCGAAGCCCAACGCCCGGTGAACGGCGTGGCTCAGCTCATTGTCGAGATAAGCGTCCGACGCCAGCTCGCTGCACCCCATCTCCCATCCCCAGGCCTCGACCGCCCCAACCATCTCCCGGGCGACTCCCTGGCCCCGTGCCTCGGGCACGACGTACATCCCCTCCAGGAAGGCGACGGGAGAGCTTTCCGTTCCGTTCACATAATCGGTCCGCACCGAAGCCTCGACAAATCCCAGAGGCTCGCGGTCAGGTCCGTACGCCACGACCTGCACGTATCTCCCGGGTTGTTCGAGGAACGAAGCCATCTCCTCGCGATGCTGCTCCGGCGTGCCCTCGGGCCAGAGGGCCATCCGCAGCTCGAGCCAGCCGGGCTGTTCGACGGAGGTGCAGTGTTCGATCATGACGCGTTCTCCTGATCTGCTCCGGTCAGGGGGCCAGAAAATCCACCCCATAGTCCCAGGCCTCCTCCCAATCGCGCCGCGCCTCGGCCCAGCGATTCAGCGCGTGAGCGATGCGCTCAGGCTGACTGTTCGGGAGACTCCGAGGGATAACGAGCAGTCCCGGGCTCGGCTCCCCGTCCTCATAGAAGGTCACGGTCAGGTGGACGAAGTCATCCCGATTCCGAGTTACGAAGATGCGGCCTTGGGCTGCCGAGAACCGGAACTGATCCGGGTCCGTGAAACCTCGCCGGGAGATCTCGTGGACACTGACGGCATCGAGACCGAGGCCGCGCGCGATCTCGGCCACCTTGGGATTGACGTCCTCGTCGAGGAGGAACCGCATCAACCTTGCCGCGGCCCCTTTTGCTTCGCCCGGGCCAGCTCACTCGAGACCTTGGCGGGCGTCCACTCCTCCTCGCGGGCCAGACGGGCATCGATCTCTCCGGGGTACAGCTCGTAGTAGGTCAATGCCGCCCGGAGCTGAGGCTCGGTGAGCCAGGGATACTCCTGGCGCAGGCGTCCGAGGTCCTGGCCGACCTGGCGCCAGGTGGCCACCACCTCCCAGACGTCGAGGCCGCTCCCAGCCACCCCGGCCCGCCGGCCCGCCGGCCCCTCCGAGAACGAGATCCCGGGGACCCGGCGCATGCGGATCGCCTCTTCGAGCAGCTCCACCGTCGTCGCGGACCACGACTTGCCTCTCTGTTCGGCCTCGCGCTCGATCTCCCGCTCCAGGTTGGACGGAACTTGAATGGCTCTCACTGGCTCTGCCACGGCTCTAGCCTCCCGGTTCAGTCTGCCTCTCTACCCTACCATCCCGCAAGGGCACCGGCCTCGCCCCGCCACCTCCCCTTCGAGCGCGGCTCCCGGTGGGCGTAGGCGTATCCCCTTTTGCTAAGCTGGTCCCGTGGACTCCCCATGGCGGTCTTTCAAGAAGCTGCTGCGGCGCGGACGGCTCCGGCTCGCGCCTCATGCCGGCTGGCCGCGGGTCGATTTCGTCTATGGCAGGGAGTACCAGACGGACCTGCCGGCGGTCTCTCATGACTCGCGGCGCGGCGAACGGATCCTGTCGTTCCTCGATTGGGAGGGGCTGCTCGACCGCCGCTTCCTGCACCACCCCGAGCCCGCCACGTACCGGCTGCTGCGCCGCGTCCATACTGACGAGTACCTCGAGTCGCTCAACCAGACCGCCACCCTCACCCCCATTGTCGGGTTCGACATGGCCGAACGCGCGGCGGAGCGCCTCGTCGAGGGGCAGCGCGCCATGGCCGGAGGCACGGTGCTCGCCGCGCGGCTGGCGCTGGAGTCCAAGGGGATCGCGGCCAACCTGGGGGGAGGCTTCCATCACGCGTTCGCCGGCAAGGGGGCGCGGTTCTGTCTGTTCAACGACGTGGCCGCCGCGATCACCGACCTGCGCGACAACGGCTTCGGCGGCCCCATCCTGACCGTGGACCTCGACCTCCACGACGGCGACGGCACCCGGTCCCTCTTCGCCCGGGACCCGACGGTCTACACCTTCTCGATCCACAACCAGTCCAACCCCCAACCGGGCGAGGAGGCGGTGGCCTCGACCGCCATCGAGCTGGGCGGCGGCGTGGACGACAAGACCTACCTCGACGCCATCCGCGCCCACCTGCCGCCCGTCTTCGCCAGCTTCCGTCCCGAGCTGGTGATCTACCTGGCGGGCTGCGACCCGGCGGCGGGGGACGAGATCGGCGACTGGAAGATCTCGTCCCAGGGCATGCTGGAGCGCGACCGCTTCGTCCTCCACCTGAGCCGCGGCCTCGGCCGCAGCGGGCCGCGCCGGCTGCCGCTGGTCATCGTGCTCGCCGGCGGCTATGGCCAGCGCTCCTGGCGCTACAGCGCCCGCTTCCTCTCGTACCTGCTCCTCGGCCGCCCGGTGGAACCGCCGACCACCGACGAGAGCGTGGTGATGCTCTACCGGCAGCTCGCCCGCGGCTACGGCGAGCCCGAGCTCACCAGCGAGCCGGCCGCCTCCGAGGATGGGGCGGATTGGGGGCTGACCGACGAGGACATCGGCATGGCCCTGGGAGGGCCGCGGCGCCCCCGGCGCCTCCTCGGCTACTACACTCCCCAGGGGCTGGAGCTCGCCCTGGAGCGCACCGGCTTCCTCGACCGCCTGCGCGCCCTGGGGTTCCCGCGGCCCGTCGCCGAGCTCGACCTCGACAACCCGACCGGCGACACGGTGCGGTTCTGGGCCGACCGGCGCAAGGCCGACCTCCTCATCGAGGTCCGCATGCGCGTCGACCGCGGCACCGCTCCGGACCTCGCCCTGCTGCGCGCCGAGTGGCTCCTCCTCCAGAACCCCCACGCCCAGCCCACCCCCGAACGCCCCCTGCTGCCGGGGCAACGCCATCCGGGACTCGGCATGCTCCAGGACGTCATGGCCCTGATGGTGCTGGTCTGCGACCGGCTGCAGCTCGACGGCGTGCTGTTCGTCCCCGCCCACTACCATACCGCCGCCTACGGCCGGAAGCTGATGCGCTCGCTCGACCCCGTGGACGAGGCCCGCCTGCGCGCGTTGCGGGCCGTCCTCGACCGCCTCCC
This sequence comes from Thermoanaerobaculia bacterium, assembly GCA_035628695.1. Lineage (GTDB taxonomy): Bacteria > Acidobacteriota > Thermoanaerobaculia > Multivoradales > UBA5704 > DASPJI01. The sequence continues at coordinate 21,659 of DASPJI010000654.1, forward strand.
CCTGTCGGAGGCGACGCACGCGATGGAGTCGGGCCGGGTGATCGACACCCACACCGGCGATCCGGCGGTCTGGCAGCCCAGGCCCCTGGTCTACCCCGTGAGCCAGCGGCTGCGCGAGAGGCTGGAGGCGGGCGACTACGAGCGCCAGGTGGCCGAGGCGGCGCCGCGGTTCGGCTTCGCGTTGCGTCAGGCCGCCAACGGCTGAACCAGCAGGATCAGGGCGGCCAGGGCCTCGCGCTGCACCCCTCGGGACCGGAAGATGGGGAACGCCTCGACCGCCAGCCTACGGGCCACCACCGGCCGACCCAGCCGGGCATGGAGCGCCGCCAGCTCCAGCGAGACCAGGGCGGCCTCGTAGCCGTTCCCCAACTGCGCGAACCCGCTCCGCACCCGGTCCAGTAGAAGGACGGCGCGGGGGAGCTGCCCCAGGCCTGCCAGGATCTGAGCCTCGAGCCAACGCATGCGGAGCTGGATCATCGAATCGGAGACCTGGCGATAAAGGGCGCGGCTGCGGACAAGGAGGGCGCGCGCCTCCCGCAGGCGTCCCAGGTCCATGAGGCTGACCAGGAGGTTGTGGCGGATGGCGATCTTGAGGCGCGGGTCCAGGTCCGGGCCGGCCAGGCCGTTCGCCACTCGCAGCAGGCGCACCGCCTCCTCCGGCTCTCCCGTCTCCTGACAGACCCTGACCCAAACCAGGAGGCTCGTCAGGACTCGCCGGAGGTCCCCCGCGCTCAGCGAGATGGAGATGGAGCGCTTGAGGAGGCTGATGGCCTCGCCGAACCGGCGCTGCGCCCGGCGCAGGGACGCCTTGTAGGCCAGGACCGGAGCCCGCTGCAGCGGGTCCCGCGATCCCTGGCGCAGGTGGGCCTCGGCCGCCCGGAAGGCCTGGTCGGCGCCGAGGAGGTCCGTGGCCACCCGGCGGGCGTTGCCGATCGAGGCCCAGCAGCGGGCCCGGGCGTCTTCGACCACCCGCGTCCCGTGGCGCCCGGGATCGAGGCGGTCGGCGAGCCGCAGGGCCAGCTCGCCCCACCGCTCCCCCTCCCCGGCGTCGCGGTGGACCTCCTCGTCGCTCGTCCTCACCAGCAGCTCGACGAGCGCCAGGGTGCGGAAGCGCGTCCTCTCCGCGATCAGCCAGGCGCGGCGCTCCGGTGGATGGCGTCTCAGCTCCTCCAGGAGGCCCGGCGCCGCGGCGCGCTCCCGCTCCACGGAGTGGAAATGCGACTGGAAGCCGCGCAGCACCCGGTCGACGACGATTTCATACTCCGTCTCCGGAGGGCGCCAAGCGAGGACCCGGGCACCCACGGGCTCCCCGCCCCCCTCCCCTTCCTCCGGCCCCAGCCACAGCTCGTGGCAGCGAGGGCATTCGCACAGATGCAGCAGGACACGGTTCCGGCTCTCCGGCACCAGCTCAAGCAGACGGTCGATGACCTCAGGCTTCGGGTGAATCCTCGGCATACCTTTCTGGGGACCTCTGGAGTATCAGTTGCCGCAGACGCCGTTTCAGAGACAAAGAGACATATGATCTCTTCGAGCCTCTTATGACCGAGAGCGTCAGCCTCCCGCTCTGGCTGGTCCTGCTGCTCGTCCTGCTCGCGGGATGGGCGGTCCTGGAGCGCCTGCTGGTCCCCAGCGTCCGCTGGTATCTGCGGCGCCGGGTCAACCGTGTCATCGAGGAGCTGAACACCCGCCTGCGCGTCGAGATCCGCCCGTTCCAGCGCACCCGGCGCCAGGTGCTGATCGACCGGCTGATCTACGATCCCAAGGTGGTCGAGGCGGTCGGCGCCCGCGCCCGCGAGCAGGGGATGCCCCGCGACGTGGTCATGGCCGAGGTGGAGCGCTACGCGCGGGAGATCGTCCCTGCCTTCAACGCCTACTTCTACTTCCGCATCGGCTACTGGATCTCGCGGGCGGTGACGCGGCTCCTCTACCGCGTGCGGCTCGGCTTCTCCGACGAGGCCGGCCTCGCCGAGGTCGCCCCCCACTCGGCTATCGTCTTCCTGATGAACCACCGCAGCAACATGGATTACGTGCTGGTCTCCTACCTCGCCGCCGACCGCACCGCCCTCTCCTACGCGGTGGGCGAATGGGCGCGCATCTGGCCGCTCCAGACGCTGATCCGCGCCACCGGCGCCTATTTCGTGCGGCGCGGCTCGGGCAACCCCCTCTACCGGCGGGTGCTGGAACGCTACATCCACATGGCCACCGCCGCCGGCGTCACCCAAGCCGTCTATCCCGAGGGGGGTCTGTCGCGCGACGGCCACCTGCGGCCGCCGAAGCTGGGCATCCTCGACTACATGCTGCGCGGCTTCGATCCGCAGGGGGAGCGCGACTTGGTGTTCATCCCCGTCGGGATCAACTACGACCGGGTGCTGGAGGACCGCACCCTTCTCTTGGATGTGCAGCCGCCGCCGGAGGACCGCAAGGGCCCCCTCGCCGCCGCCGCGACCGCGTCCGGCTTCGCCCTGCGCCACCTCGGGCTGATGCTGGCCGGCCGCTGGCACCGGTTCGGCTACGCCTGCGTCAACTTCGGCACTCCGCTCTCCATGCGGCGGTGGCTCGGCGAGCGCCGGCTCGACCTGCGAATCGTATCCAGGGAGGAGCGCTCGGCCGCCCTGGAAGAGCTGGGCGGCGAGCTGATGGAGCGGGTGGGCTCCGTGGTGCCGGCGCTGCCGGTGCCGCTGGTGGCGAGCGTCTTCGTCCAGCGCCTCGACCGTCTCGACGGGGAGATGGGCGGGCCGCTCTCCGAGCTGGAGCTCAAGGCCCGGGTCTACCGGCTGATGGGCGAGCTCGAAGCCGGCGGCGCCCACGTCTACATCCCCCGGAGCGACCAGGACTACGCCATCTCCGTGGGGCTCAGGACCCTCATCCAGCGCCACCTCGTCGACGAGAGGGGCGGCCTCTTCGCGCCTCGCGAGACGGAGATCGCCGTGCTCCGCTACTATGCCAATTCGATCGCGCACCTGATTCCGGAAACACCCGCGCAGCCGGCACGTATTACAAGCTGAAGTGAGAGCCTCGGTCACCCCGCCCCCACTGCGCCGGTTCGAAAGGTTCGTCCGCGACTATACGGACGGCCTCAACACCCGCGACCTGCAGCGCCTCTTCCAGGGGGACGCCGCGCGGGCGTACGCCGTCCTCACCCGCGAGCACGGACAGCAGCCGGAGCCCAAGGACGGATTGCGGCGGCTCCTCCACCGGATCAGACTCTCCTTCCTCGGCCTCTCCTACAAGCTGAGCCCGGCGCGCCGTTTCCTCTTCGCCCTGTCGGTCCTCTTCTTCCTCATGGGCTGCTTCTTCGACGGGGCGATCCAGGTCGACACCGGCACGACCCGGTACGCGGTCGGCTTCTCCCCCGTCTACTTCTCGGTGAGCTTCGGCCTGCTGGTCTACCTGCTGGCGCTGGAGCTGGTGGACCGGGTGCGGGTGCGTGACGAGCTGCAGGTCGCCCGCGAGCTCCAGGCGGACCTGCTGCCGCGCGAGGTGCCGCCGGTCCCAGGCTACTCCTTCGCCCACTCCTACCGCACGGCCAACGAGATCGGCGGCGACTACTACGACTTCACGCCGCTGCCCGACGGCCGCGTCGCCATCACCATCGGCGACGCCAGCGGCCACGGCATGGCGGCCGGGCTGGTCATGGCCATCGCCAACGCCACGCTGGAGACGGCGCTCGACCTCGATCCCACTCCGGAGCGGGTGGTGTCGCTGCTCAACCGCACCCTCTGCCGCACCGGCAGCCGGCGGACCTTCATGAGCCTGTTCTTCGCCCTGCTCGACCCCGCCACCGGCCGTCTGGACTACGTCTGCGCCGGCCACCCCTTCCCGCTGCTTCGGCGGGTGGGCGGCGCGATCGAGGAGCTCGGCTGCGGCGGCTTCCCCCTGGGCATCCGGGAGCCGGCGGGGCCGGTCTGTAAGACCACCTTTCTGGAGCCGGGGGACCTGCTGGTGCTCTACACCGACGGCCTCGCCGAAGCGGTGAACCCCCAGGGCACGGAGGCGTTCAGCTTCGACCGCGTCCGCAGCCTGACCTCAGTGGGCGGCTCGGCCCGGGACGTCCACGACTGGATCCTCAAGGCTTTCGACCGCCACGTCGCCGGCGAGCCGCTGAAGGACGACCTCACCCTGGTCGTCCTCCACCGCTCGCCGTTTCCCGTCCCGCCGCCGGTCCCCCTCTGAAGCAGGAAGGGCCGCCTCCTGGCGGAGACGGCCCCTGGTGTCCAACGGATGAAGGCTTACGGCTGGAAGCCGAAGCGGTCGTTGATGCCGTTCAGCTCACTGCTGTCCGGCCCGACGAACGGCAGGTCGTAGTACTTGATGTCGCCGGAGCTGAGCTGCTCCACCCAGACCTCGACCCGCGCGTTGGTGAAGCGGATGACGATCGGCCACAGGTAGCCGTTCGGGCGCGGGCCGATGACCCGCAGCAGCACCTCGGGGCGGTCGGGGAAGACGCCGGCGGCGCAGACCGTCTGCTCGATGCAGTCGGCCACCTGCGTTGCCATGCGCGAGACGCCGCCGGTGGTCAGGCGGACCTTGAATCGGAAATCGGGCATGTCGCTGCTGCTCAGCCAGGGGCCGGCCGGCGGCGTCACCGGTCCGAAGGAGGTGTTGCCGCTCACGGTGCCGTCGTGGCCGCCGATGATGTCGTTGCCGTTGCCGTCGAGCGACCAGACCGCCACCAGACCCGTGGTCGGGGTGGTGATCGGCGTGCGCATCGTGCTCTCGATCTGGGCGGCCGTGCGGGCCACGTTCCACAGGCGGACCTCGTCGATCGAGCCGTTCGGGCTAAAGAAATAGGAGGCGTCGCTGCCGATACGGACGTTGTCGGTGCTCGTGGTCAGCGGCGCGCTCTCGGCGAACGCGCCCACCTGCACGCCGTTGACGTAGTGCAGACGGGTGGTGCCGTTGAACACGACCGCGATATGCGTCCAGGCGTTGTCGAGGATCGTGCCGCCGTCACGGACGGAGCCGGAGCCCTTGAGATAGGAGCGCAGCGTCGAGCCGCAGACGCCGATCCAGTAGGCCTCGGTGTAGTCCTTGCCGAAGAGGCTCACGCAACCCGGCTGGGGCGTGTCGAGCTTCACCCACATCTCGATGGTCAGCGCCGACGTCGGGTTCAAGGCCGGGCTGTGGGGAATCTCGATGTAGCCATGAGTCGGAGGGCCCGACGTGCCGTCGCCGGACAGATCGAGGTATCCCCCGAAGGGCTGGGCCTGAGCTGGGGGTGCCAGGACGACGGCCAGCAGGGCCAGGGTGAGCCAGGGCAACCAATGATGCGACGACTGCCGGACGAGCTTTCCATTCACTAGCATCCATCTTCTCCTGTGAGTGGGTACTGGTTGACGCTCCGGAGTCTTTGCAACTTCCGTGCATGTCTCCGACGGGCCGCCGGAAGCTTCCAACGCGCTGGCGGAGGTTACAACGTGCCGTTGCAGTCTTCGTCAGGCCCTTGGAGGCTTCCAACACTCTGGCGAACGTTGCAACGCAACGCTGCAGTCTTCGGCGAGCCGTTGGAAGATTCCAATGCGCTGGCGCACGTTGCAACGCCCCGTTGCAGTCTTCCGCGAGCCGTTGGAAGCTTCCATCGCGCTAGCGCAGGTTGCAACGCGCCGTTGCAGTCTTCGCCGAGCTGGCGAACGTTACAACGAGCGATTGGAAGCTTCCAGCGCGCCGTCGGAGACTACGACGCGCCGCCGCAAGCTCCACCAAGAGAAAAGCGTCTCCCCCGCGACGACGGAGGGTCCTGTACTCCAACGCTGGCTGGGCCGCGCCTACGCCGTCAGCGCTGGGGCCGAGCGGCCCCGGTAGAACGCGAGGTAGGCCTCCAGCGTCTCCAAGGCGAGGCGGTCGGCGGGGCTGCCGACGACGCGGATGCCGCCGTGGCGCAGGTGGCGGGCGAGGCGCCGATTGGCGAGCACGATCTCCAGGCTCGCCGCCTGGGCGAACGCCTGCTCGGGGGTCGCCGGCTCGTCGTCGGCCAGGGCGCGCAGCTCGGGGTCCTCCAGGTTCACCAGCAGCGAGCGGTGGCGGCGCCCCAGGCGCAGGAGGGCCTCCCGCAGCAGCTCGGCGGCCGCCAGGTCCACCACCGAAGTGAAGAGGACGGCGGTCGCCCCCCGCGGCTCGACACCGAAAACCGCCTCCACCCCGAG
>DASPJI010000655.1:0-3486 GCA_035628695.1 Thermoanaerobaculia bacterium
GTTGGCAATGGTGATCTCATTGGGACCGTACTCATCCCCACTGTCGCTCCAGGCGCGAGATCGATGCGTTACCGTAATCCGCCGGTCTCGCCGCTCACTTGTCACGGTCAGTTCACAGGTCAGCGCGTTTCCACTCAGCGAACAAGCATCGAGCTCGAATATCACGCCTTGATCTTGAAGGACACGAGCCGGTGCCTGGACTTTTGGCTTCGCGGCTTTCGCGACGACCTCTTCTTTGGCGCTCTCCGCTTCGTCGGCCGCCCCTCCCCCCTCGGACTCCGTCGCTAGAGCCCCACGCAATCCGACGCGGGCGAGGCTGGCGCTCTGCGCTTTGATCAGCTTCGCGGTCTCCAGATCGATCGCTTTAACCTGCAGCTTGATCGTCACCGACGAGGGCATGACGGTGCCCACGACCATCACCTCCGTACCAGCGATCTTGCCAAGCGCTTTGCTGGTCGCAGGATCGAGAAGTCCCTCGTCTGCCTTCTTGATCTGCTCGAACAGCTCCGGGAGATGCCCCTGATCGACGACCTGGAGCTTGAGTTTGGGGTCGGCGAGGGCCTCCTGCAAATCCTGGGCGAGCAACTTTCCCAATTTATTGGGTTTTCCGTCCAGGTCGAGGAAGTCGACGACGGTGACCCGGTTGTGGTCCAAGGCATGAATCTGCATTGCCAAGTCCGTGGCCAGCTTCTTGAGGTCCTGTGCGTGAGCAGGGGACGAGGGCGCGCCGACGGCCAGAACTACAAACAGTGCCCACACGATGCCCAGCCTCTTGCGAAAGGTTTTCTTCTCCATCCTTTTCTCCTTCTCGTTCAAAGGTCACCCACACGGCGCGCACCACGCCCGAAACGAGCGAATCATCCTGATTGGTGATTCCGTGGGACGAAGATCCGCGGTGAACGCGTCCAAGAGAAAGAGACACAAGCGGCGAAGAAAAAGTTTAGAAGATCCCTGCCGCCGCAGGCAGGATCTGAATTTTAATGTTGAGGTCGAGACGTAGCCATGAGCCGATAGGTCCGCATCCGATGCGTGGGACCGTCACACTCGCCCAAGACCTCGAAGCCCAGGCGCAGGAGGAGCCGGTGCGAGGCCTCGTTGGGGATATCGGTCACCCCAGCCAGCCGGGGAAGATCACGGGGGCCGAACGCGTAGCCGATGGCCGCCGCCAGGGCTTCAGTGGCGAAGCCCTGGTGCCACAACGCGGGATCGAGCGCCACGAGCGGCTCCACCTCTCCGGCAAGGCGCGGCTCGTACTGGACGGCCATGCCCACCGGCATGAGCCCCGCACACCCGATCACCCGCTGGCGGTCCCTGGTGAGGATGACCCAGAGCCCCAGGCCGTCCGCCATCTGCGCCCGGCAATCGGCCAAAACCTCGGCCGCCCGCTCCCGGGAGACCGCCACGTCATCGAAGAGGAATCGGCGGACGGCCGGGTCCGTCCAGAGCGCCCAGAGGGCGTCGAGGTCGGACTCGGCCGCGGGACGGAGAGTCAGTCGTTCAGTCTGGAGCTCGGGCAGCATCCGGAGGAGCTATCCGGCGTCCACCGCATCGAGCTGGCCCTGGCCGTCGAACTTGAGGGTGAGCCGGCCGCCCTTGGGGTGGCTGGCCACCCACTTGCGCGAGGACTGCTCGTCCAGGCCGTACCCCTCGTAGCGCAGGTAGGATCGCAGGACCTCCGCGGGCTCGTCCAGCTCGTAGGTGTCCAGCATCTCCTCGATGACCTCGGCGACGAAGCCGGCCGGCCTCTCGGTCGGGAGCTGGCCGCGCGTGTCCGGGATCAGGAAGAAGGTGACCTCGTTCTCCTCCGTGTGGGCGGCGAAGAAGGACTGGCTGCCCGAGACCCCGCAGGAGAGGATCGTCACCTCGTCGCCGCTCAGGTCCTCGGTGCCGAAGCTCGGGACCGTGAAGAGGTCCAGGCCGTGCTTCTCGCCATACTCCTTGAGGGCGAGGGCGGACTCGGTCAGGGACTCGGGGCCCAGCGGCTCCTCGAGCGCCCAGCTCCAGATCCAGGTCTGGGAGTCCTCCTCCTCGAAGCCGAGGAGCTGGACGGGGAAGGTGTAGCGGTCGCCGAAGGTGGCCTCGCCGGTGTCGAGATCGATGTCGCAGGGGAGACCCTCTACGGCCTGGAGCAAGGACCGTTGCTTGGAGAGGGACGCGCCGAGATGCTCCATGAAGAGTTCGTCGATATCGGGCATGGCGCGCATTCTATCCTGACCGGAACCGGCCGTCCTGAAGACCGCTTCATCCCTCCCCGGGCGCGGCCTGGCCTTGCCGGCGCGGCGCGGCGCCGAGCCCACGGCGGGCCGCGCCCGGCCGACAACAGGCCGCACCTGGCCGACAACAGGCCGCGCCCGGCCCACAACAGGCCGCGCCAAGCCGACAACAGGCCGCACCCGGCCGACCGCAGGCCGCGCCCGGCCCACGGCGGGCCGCGCCCGGCCGACGACGGACCGCTCCAAGCTCACGGCGCGCTTCACCTTGCCGATTGCCGACGCCGTCCGGCGCCGGCCAGGACGTCCCAATCACTTCTCGGGCATAATAGTAGCCCCTTTGAACTCGCTGCATGATGCCGGAGGATGCCTCCTGACGTGGCTCTCCTCCAGAAAGGACCGGATGACGCAACCCTCGAGCCCTCCCAAGATTCGGAGGAAGACGCGAGAGCTGACGCTGGAGCAGGAGCTGGGACGGATCTTCGACCGGCTGGCGGCAGGCACGACCCCCGCCGGCCGTCAGGGCTTGCAGCTCCGCCTGGGCCTGACCGGCACTCCACCCGCTTCGCTCGCCGCCGCCGGCAGTGCCGTGGGCCTGACCCGGGAGCGTGTCCGCCAGCTCGAGAGCCGCTTCATCGAGAGCCTCCAGCAGCTCCACCCTCCAACGCCGGTCCTCGACGAAGCGCTACGAGTCGCCGAGGAGATCCTCCCTGCCACCGATCTGGAGATCGAGCGGGCGCTGGCCGAGAGAGGCCTCACGAAGGAGGGGTTCTCCTTTCGCTCTCTCTTGAAGGCGGCGAAGCTGCTGGGCCGGCCGACGTCCTTCTCTCAGGACTCGGCGAAGGACGTCATCTACCGGGCCGGCTCGGAGCTGCCGCGGCGCTTCGTCCTGTCACAGGCCCGGGGGCTCACCCTGCGCTGGGGGGCCTCGACGTTCGACGTCCTGGTCGCCGAGCTGGCCAGGGTGCGATCGGGCGTTCCGGATCCCGGGATCGTGCGCCTGCATCTCGACACGATGCCGAGCTTCGAATGGCTCGACGACGAACACGAGTGGTTCTGGGTGAAGAACGCGCCTCCCAGCAACCGCCTCCTGGTCCAGATCGAGAAGGTCATGGCCGTCGCCGGCTCGATCGAGATCGGGGATCTCCGGGCTGGAATCGCGCGTCACCCGCGCATGGAGGGCTTCCGGCCGCCCCGCGAGGCGTTGGCCCGGCTGTGCGTGCAGTCGGACCGGTACCGGCGTGAGGGGGACAGGATCCTGCTGGGAGACAATCAC
>DASPJI010000656.1:0-2481 GCA_035628695.1 Thermoanaerobaculia bacterium
GACCCGCAGGGCGCTGGGGCCGCCTTCCTCCCGCGGCACCGGCAGGGTGATGCGCCCCTGGAGAGCGGCGGGGGAGATCTGATCGAAGGTCTCCTGGCCCGCGGCCCGGGCGCCCGGGCGAGGCGCCCCGCCTTCCGGACCGGCGCCCGCCGGTGGCACGGTCTCCGCCTGGAAGTCGCTTGTCAGCGGTGGCTCGGTCCCCGCCGCACCCGGCGTGGCCTGCGGCGCGGCGGCCGTGCCGCCCCTCCGCTCCTGCAGGTCGCGTTCGGCATAGGTCCGCCAGGCAGGGTCGCGGCGCCCGCTCTCCAGCGCCGCCCGGTCATAGGCCCGGTAGTCGCGCGAGGGAACGGAGATGACGTTGGGGTCCGCGGCGGGCTGGCTGGGAGTCGCCGCCTGCTGGTCTTCGGACTCTTCCGTAGCGTCTTCGAACGTGCAGGCCCCCAGGCAGAGCACCAGGGACAAGGTCAACAGCCACGAGGGCAGGAATCGTACGCGCATCGAGAGATCCTCCACAAGCGTCCATGGCTCAGGTAGGCCCGGGCCATGAGGGGAGGCTGCAACATCCGTTCCGGAGGCGCCGGGACGGCTCAGGCCGTCCGGCGCTCTTCGGGCTGGACATCGTCGATCTCGACCGAGACGAGCTTGGAGACGCCGCGCTCTTCCATGGTGACGCCGTAGAGCGTCGAGGTGGCTTCCATAGTCAGCTTGTTATGGGTGATGACGATGAATTGCGTATCGATCGCCATCTCCTTCAACACGTCGACGAAGCGGACGGTGTTGACGTCGTCGAGCGGCGCGTCCACCTCGTCCAGAATGCAGAAGGGCGACGGCTTGGTGCGGAACAGGGCGAAGAGCAGGGCGATGGCGGTCAGCGCCTTCTCGCCTCCCGACATCAGCATCAGATTCTGCAAGCGCTTGCCCGGAGGGCGGGCCAGGATCTCGATGCCGCTCTCGAGCGGGTCGTTCTCATCGAGCAGCCGCATCTCGGCCTCACCGCCGCGGAACAGGCGGGTGAAGGTCTCGCCGAAGCTCTTGTTGACCTCGACGAAGGTGGTGTTGAACCGCTCGCTCGAAGCCTGGTTGATCTCCCGGATGGTGTTCTTGAGGCTCTCCACCGAGTTGGCCACGTCGGCGCGCTGGGTGGTGAGGAACTGGAAGCGCTCCTCCTGCTCGTCGTGCTCCTGGACGGCGAGGATGTTGACCGGCCCCAGGCGTTCCAGCGTCGCCTTGCAGCGGGCGAGCTCGGCCTCCATTTCGGCCAGCCCTTCCGGGGCTTCGCCGGGCTGCTCGGGCAGCGGCCGGCTGAACTGCTCCTGGAAGGTGAGGGCGAGGTGCTCAGCGTCCTGCTTGACGCTGGCCTGCTGGATGCGCAGCTCCTCGGCTTGGGAGCGGACCTGGTCGCGCCGGTCGCGGTGGAGCTGGATGCGCTCCTCCAGATCCTTGATCTCCTGCCGGTGGAGGTCGAGGCGCTCCTGCTCCTCCAGCACCCCCTCCTCGGCGGCGGCGCGCTGCTCGAGCGCCCGCTGCAGGTCGGCCTGGGCCTTCTCGAGCTCGCCCTCGATCTGCCCTCGGCGGCCGGTGAGCTTCTCGGCCTCTTCGCGCCAGGTGGCCACCTGGCGCTGGCCACGCTCGACCTCGGCGGCGAGGCGGGCCTCCTCGCGGTCGTGCGACTCGAGGCGCTCGTCCAGGAGCTCCAGGCGGCCGCGGCGGCCGGCGCTCTCGGTGCGAAGGCTCTCGCGGTGGGCCTTGGCGGCCTCGAGCTCGGCCTGGGCGCGCTCGAACGCCTCCTGGAGGGCCACGTTGCGCTCCTCGGCCGCGGCGAGCTCCTCCTGGAGCTGGCCGCGGCGCGCGGCGACGCGCTCGATCTCGCGGAGGATCTCCTGCTGCTCGGAGCTGAGCGTCTCCTGCTCAGCGGCGAGGCGCCGGTGGCGGGTGGCGGCGTCCTCCATCCGGGCCTTGGCGACCGCCAGCTCCTGGCGGAGCTGGGCCACCTCTCCCTGGAGGCGGTTGGACTCCTTGGCGAGGTTGGCCCGGTCGTTCACCAGCCGCGACAGCTCGGCGATCGCCTCTTTGAGCTCGGCCTCGATCTCGGGGATGGAGCGGGCCAGGTTCGCCAGCTCGCTCTCGCGCTCCAGCACGCCCGGGGTGGCGGTGTCGCCCTCCACGTGGTAGGTGCCGGCCTCCACCCAGACGCCGTCGCGGGAGAGGAACGAGATGCCGGGGTGGCGGCGCGCCAGCCGTTCGGCGTCGCCGGGCGTCCGTACCAGAAAGGCGGGGGGGAGGGAGGCGGACAGCTCCTCGGGGAGCCCGAGGGCCTCGGCGAGGGAGAGGACCACCGCCGGGTCGTCCACCATCGGCGCGACCTCCGGGTCCGGGGTCCGCCGCTCGATGAGGATGGCGGCCGAGCGGCCGGCCAGCGCCTTGGCGAGCCCCAGGGCGGTCTCGCCCGACTCCATGACCACGGCGTCGGCCAGGGCGCCG
>DASPJI010000657.1:0-4916 GCA_035628695.1 Thermoanaerobaculia bacterium
GATGAGCTGGCTCTCCGCCCGCGGCCGGCCGGTGACCTGGTCGATGTCCCCCCGCGCCAGGTCGCGCAGGGTGTTCTTGACGATGCGGTCCTCCAGGCTGTGGTAGGAGATGACGACCAGCCGGCCGTCCGACTCCAGGAGCTGCACCGTCTGCTCGATGTAGCTCTCGAGCCCGGCGAGCTCCTCGTTGACCTCGATGCGCAGCGCCTGGAACACGCGCGTCGCCGGGTCGATCCGCTCCTCCCGGCCGCGCCCCCCCTTGGCCCGCTCCACCACCTTCTGGAGCTGGCCCGTCGTGCGCAGCGGCTCCTCGTCCCGCGCCCGGACGATGGCGCGCGCGATCCTCCGTGCCTGCTTCTCTTCGCCGTACTCCCTCAGGATCTTTTCCAATTGCTCCTCCGAGCTCTGGTTGACCACATCGGCCGCGGTCCGCTCCGAAAGGCCCATCCGCATGTCCAAAGGCCCGTCGAGACGGAAACTGAAGCCCCGCTCCGGCGTTTCGAGTTGCAGTGAAGAGACGCCCAGGTCGGCCAGGGCGCCGGAGATGCTCCGGATCCCGAGCCGGTCCAGGACCGTCCCCAGTTGATGGAAATTGGCCTGCGCGTAAGCCACCCGGTCGCCGAACGGAGCGAGGCGCCGCCGCGCCCTCTCCAGCGCCTGCGGATCCCGGTCGATCCCCAGGAGCCGCGCCGCGGGAGCCGCCGTGAGCAGCGCCTCGGCGTGCCCTCCCAGCCCCAGGGTCGCGTCGACGAAAAGGCCCCCCCTCCAGGGAGCGAGCCGCTCCACGGTCTCGGCCACGAGAACAGGCAGGTGCTGGACATCCAACGGCTCGGGCGGCCTTTCCGGGCCTGGGGCCCGCTCAGATCCCGCGCTCGCTCAAAGCACGGAAGTCGTCGTCCGTGAACGGCTCCTGATCCAGACGGTTCAGGAAGCGCTCGTGGTTCCACACCACCAGGTGGTCGAGCTGTCCGCTCACCACCACGTCACCGTTCATGCCGGCCCGCTCCCGCAGGATCTGCGGGATGACGAGCCGGCCCTGGTTGTCCATCTGCACCTGCTGTCCGAAGTAGTTGACCCTCTCCAGGAACCGCGCCCGCGTCCGGTCGGTGCCCGGCAGCGCCAGGAGGCGCGCCTCGAACTCCTCCCAGACCGGCAGCGGGTAGAGCAGCGCCGAATCGCCCTGCACCGACGTCACGAACAGGTCCGCCCCGTAGCGCTCCTCGATCAGGCGACGGAAGTCCGTGGGGACTTTCAATCTCCCTTTGTCGTCGATCTTGGTAGGTGCGCTTCCGCGGAACATAGGACCGCCATCGTCTAGGGTCGAATCCTAGCAGTTCAGTCCACTTTTGTCCATTTTTTTCCACCAGAACCCACGGCGAGACCACCCCAGCCCACTCCTGGTCCACCATAGGGGCGAAAATACACCGTTGCTGGGGCCTGGAAGGCCGGTATGGGAAAGGAAAACCAGGTCTGGAGGGGGAGATTTGTAGGAAAGAAAAAGGGGGACGGGAGGGGCTCCCTCCCCCGGGCGGGGGAGGAAGCGGCTCAAGGCCTCAGACGCTGCCTCAGGCGCCGGGCGGCGGCGTGGCGGGCGGGGCGTCGGTGATCGGCTTGGGCTCCGGGAGGGTGCCCGGCGCCTGCGGCGCGTTCTGCCCGGTATCCCGGTCCTGCGGCCGCGGGGCCTCGCTCACGGCGCTCTCCACCGCCTCCTCGGCGGTGGCGCCCGAGGCCGGAGCCGCGGTGGACATCGGATCGACCTCGTTGCCCATGGTGTCCGTCTCCGGCGAGCCGCCCAGCAGGCGGCGGAAGCCGGCGGCCTCCTGGGGAGGATTGGCGACGATGAGCGCCTTCTGTTCCAGCTCCTGCATGTACTTGGCGACCTCTTCGCGATAGACCCGGTTCTGCTCGCGCTCACGGATCTGCTCGGCCACCTCCGAGAACTCGGCGATGCGCGAGGGCCGGCGCTCGGTCACCTGCAGCACGTGCAGGCCGCCGCGGCCCTCCACCGGCGCGCTGACCTGTCCGGCCTGGAGGTCCCAGGCGACCGCCTCCAGGGTAGGATCGAGATCGCCCCGGGCGACCCAGCCGAACTCGACGACATTGGTCGCCACCCCGGTCTGCACGTAGGGGGCGACGGCGTCGGCCAGCGGCTTGCCGGCGGTCACCTCGCTACGGATCGCCTCGGCGATGCGCAGCCGCTCCTCCGGCGCCAGGACCTTCTGCGCGTTGGGCTCGCTGCCGTCGCGGACCACCACCTCGCGCACCTGGACCTGCTCCGGCAGACGGAACTGCTCCTCGTTCTTGCGGTAATAGCGCCGCAGGTCCTCCTCGTCCACCTGGACGCGGGGGCGGATCTCGCGCCCACGCACCGCCTGGAGCCGAAGGTTGCGCCGCATCTGCTCGCGCAGAAGGGGGAGCGACATCCCGGCCTGCTGCAGCGCCCGCGCGAACTGCTCGTCGGTCTCGATGCCGTAGTCGGCCCGCATCCCGGCGATGGTCTCGTCGACCTCCTTGTCGCTGATGAAGATCCCGAGCTGGTCGGCCCGCGAGTCCAGCAGGAGCTGCTCGTACAAGTCCCGGAAGACGATCTCCGGCGCCTGGGCGAGCAGCTCGCGGCGCTCGGCCGGGTCCTGCACGCGGGCGGAGATCTCCCGCACCGCCTCCTGGCGGCGCTGCTGGTAGTCGTACAGGGTGGCGATCTGATCGTTGATGCGCAGGATCACCCCGTTCAGCGTCTCGGCTCGCAGGCCATTGGCGGTGAAGAGGAGGAGCAGCGCGAGGCTAAGGGCTCGGCGTCGGTTTGTCATGACCATAGAAACCTTTGTAATTGAAGGGAAGATTCCGCTCGTAGACGGTGACGTCGTGGGCGCTCCGGGCCTCCTCCACCAGCTCCCGCAGCCGCCGGTCGGCGCGCTCGCGGCGCAGCCGCTCGGCGATCTCGCCGCGCACCTGAGGGAAGGGGACCACCTCGGCGGGGAGCCGCTCGGTCACCTGGAAGACATGGAAGCCGTAGTCGGCGGGCACCAGCCGGCTGACCTCGCCGGGGCTCAGGGCGAAGATGACCTCGGCGAAGGCCGGCGGCAGGTCGGCGCGCGCCAGCTCCCCCTGCTCGCCGCCCGACGCGGCGCTGGGGTCGCGCGACACCCGGCGCGCCAGCTCGGCGAAGTCGGCGCCGGCCGCCAGCTCGCGCAGGGCGCCCTCGGCCGCGGCGCGCTCGTCGGTCAGGATCTGCCGCAGCCGCACCCGCTCGGGGCGGGCGAACTCGCCGCGGTGCTCGCGGTAGTAGGCGGCGATCTCCTCCTCGGAGGGCTCGCCGGCCGCCAGGCTCTCCAGCAGCCGGTCCACCGCCCGGCGCCGGCCGGCGGCGTCGGCCTCCGCGCCGGCCATCAGCCCGCGCTCGGCGGCGAGCCGCGCCAGCAGCTCCTCGTCGAGGAATTGATCGAAGAGGCCGGAGAGGGCATCGCTCGCCAGCACCCCTTCGCCCTCCGCCTCTCCACCGTCGCCGGCGCTGTCCATCGTGCCGACGGCGTGGCGGAGATAGGCCTCGAACTGCGCGTAGCGGACCTCGCCGTCGCCGATCCGGGCCACCACGTCGGGGCCGGGCGGCCGGGGGCGGCCGCAGGACGCCGCTCCCACGAGGCCGAGGGGCACGAGGACCAGCAGGGCCGCCGCCGCCGGATGCCTCACTGCGACAGCACCTCCAGGGTCTCGCGCGCCACCCCGAGCATGCCGCCGCCGCTCCCCACCGCCACGGTGAGCACGCCGGTGGGGCTGAAGCTCGCGCCCGGCCGGTTCGACACCATCTCGATCAGCCGCTCGACGTCGATGCGCGCGTCGCGACGCAGCCGGATGATCAGCTCCGAGCCCTTGCTGGAGATCGACTGGACACGCAGCGACTCGGCCAGGCGCTTCAGCGTCGCCACCTGCAGCAGCGTCGACACCGCCGGCGGCGGCGGCCCGAAGCGGTCGGTCAGCTCGGCCAGGATGTCGGACTCCGGCACGTCGGCGGCGGCGATCTTGCGGTAGATCTCCATGCGCAGGTTGGCGTCGTCCACGTAGTCGGTGGGGATCGACATCGGCACCGGCAGGTCGATGGCCACCGACGGCGCCTCCTCCACCACCTCGCCGCGCAGCTCGCGCACCGTCTCCTCGAGCAGCTTCAGATAGGTGTCGATGCCGAGCGAGCCGATGTGGCCGCTCTGCTCGCCCCCCAGCATGTTGCCGGCGCCGCGGATCTCGAGGTCGCGGGCGGCGATGCGGAAGCCGGCCCCGAGGTCGGTGAACTCGCGGATCGCCGCCAGGCGCTTCCTCGCCTGCTCGGAGAGCACCCGGTCCTCGGGCACCAGCAGGTAGCAATAGGCGAGCTGGTTGCTCCGCCCCACCCGGCCGCGGAGCTGGTAGAGCTGCGACAGGCCGAAGCGCTCGGCGCGGTGGACGATCATGGTGTTGACGTTGGGGATGTCGATGCCGTTCTCGATGATCGTCGTCGCCAGCAGCACGTCGTAGTCGCCGCGGGTGAACGCGTGCATGCGCCGGGAGAGCTCCTCCTCGTCCATCTGCCCGTGGCCGACGGTGATGCGGGCCTTGGGGACGATCTTCTTGAGCTCCATGAGCATCTCTTCGATCGACTCGACGCGGTTGTAGACATAGTAGACCTGTCCGCCCCGCTCCATCTCGACCTCGATCGCCTCGCGCACGAGCTGGGGGTTGAATGGCAGGATGGCCGTCTCCACCGCCATGCGGTCCTTGGGCGGCGTCTCGATCACCGAGAGATCCCGCACGCCGGCGAGCGACATCTGGAGCGTGCGCGGCACCGGCGTCGCCGACATGGCGAGCACGTGGATGTTCTTCTTGAGCTGCTTGAGCCGCTCCTTCTGGGCGACGCCGAAGCGCTGCTCCTCGTCGACGATGACCAG
>DASPJI010000658.1:0-3199 GCA_035628695.1 Thermoanaerobaculia bacterium
GTGGAGCTGCCGTTGCGTGCCGTCTTCGAGGCGCCCACCCTCTCCGGCCTCGCTCCCCGTGTCGAGGCCCTGCTGGCCGGCGGGCGACGGGCCGAGGTGCCGCCGGTCCTGCCGGTCCCTCGGGATGACGGGACGCTGCCCCTCTCCTTCGCCCAGGAGCGCCTCTGGTTCCTCGACCGCCTGGAGCCCGGCAGCAGCGTCTACAACATGCCGGGCGTGCTCGCGCTCCACGGCGCGCTCGACGTCGCCGCCCTGGAGCTCGCGCTGGGCGAGCTCGTCCGGCGTCACGAGTCCTTGCGCACGACGTTCACCGAGGCCGGCGGCGAGCCGCGCCAGGTCATCGCTCCCGTGCTGGGAGCCTCACTCCCCGTGGTGGACCTGAGCGCTCTCTCCGCTGGCTCGCGGGAAGTGGAGGCGCACCGACTCGCCGCCGCGGAGGCGGCACGGCCGTTCGACCTCGAGCGGGGCCCGCTGCTCCGCGCCAGCCTGCTGCGGCTCGCGCACGAGGAGTGGCTCCTGCTCGTTACCCTGCACCACATCGTCTCCGACGGCTGGTCCATGGCAGTGCTCGTCCGCGAGACCGGCCTGCTCTACGGCGCCTTCTCGCGGCGGCTCCCGCCGCCTCTGCCGGAGCTGGCGATCCAGTACCCGGATTTCGCGGTGTGGCAGCGTCAGTGGCTCTCCGGCGAGGTGCTGGAGGCCCAACTCTTCTACTGGCGGTCGGCGCTGGTGGGCGCCCCGTCGGTCCTCGAGCTGCCGACCGACCGGCCGCGCCCGGCGGTACGTAGTTTCCGCGGCGCCGGCTGCGCCCTGGAGCTGCCGGGCGACGTCTCCTCCGGCGTCACCGCGCTCGGCCGGCGGCACGGCGCCACCCTGTTCATGACCTCTCTCGCCGCGTTCCAGGCGCTTCTCTGGCACTACACGGGCCAGCAGGACCTGCCGGTCGGCACGGTGGTCGCCAACCGTACCCGGCCGGAGATCGAGGGGCTCATCGGCTTCTTCGTCAACACCCTGGTGCTGCGGGGGCGGCTCGACCGGCTGGGCGGCGGCGCTTCGCGCTTCGCGGAGGTGCTGGCGGCGGCGCGCGTCACCTGCCTGGAGGCCTACGCCCACCAGGACCTACCCTTCGAGCGGCTTGTCGAGGAGCTCAAGATCGAGCGGAGCCTCTCCCACAGCCCGCTGTTCCAGGTCCTCCTCGTGCTGCAGAACGTCCCCGACGAGACCCTGGAGCTGGCGGACCTGACCCTGGCGCCGGTGGACAGCGGCGGTGGCACCGCCAAGTTCGACCTCAGCCTGACCCTCGGCGAATCCGGCGGCCGGTTGGGGGCCTCCCTGGAGTACAGCACGGACCTGTTCGATGCCGCCACCGCGCGGCGGCTGCTCGAGCATTTTCAGGTGCTCCTCGCCGCGGCGGCGGCCGACCCCGACCGCTTGGTCCGCGACCTCCCGCTGCTCACCGCGGGCGAGCGCCATCAGCTCCTGGCGGAGTGGAACGACACGCTGCCGCTGACCGGTACGGAGATCAGCCTGCCCGAGGCGATCGCCAACGTGGCGGAGCGGCTCCCGGACGTCGTCTCTCTCGCCGCCGAGGGGACCTCCCTGAGCTATCGCGAGATGGAGGTCTGGACCGGCCGCCTGGCACGGTGGCTCCGGCGCCGGGGTGTCGGCCCCGAGTCCCGGGTGGGCGTCTGCCTGGAGCGGTCGCCGGAGCTGATCATGGCCCTGCTGGCGGTGCAGAAGGCCGGCGGCGCGTACGTGCCGCTCGATCCCGACTACCCGCGCGAGCGCCTGGCCTACGTGCTGGAGGACGCCGCGGTGGTGCTGGTGATCACCGAATCGCGCCTGCTGGGGACCCTGCCCGAGCTAGAGGAGGACCGGCTCTGCCGTCTCGACCGGGAGTGGGATGCTCTGCCGGTTCTCGATGACGGCGACATCCCGGCGCCCGTCCTCCTGCCGCAGCATCCGGCTTATCTGATCTATACCTCGGGTTCGACGGGACGGCCTAAGGGGACGGTGGTCACCCACGGCTCGGCCCTCAACCACATGCGCTGGATGGTGCCGGCAATGAGCATGGGGCCGGGGCAGCGGCTGCTGCTCAAGACCCCGGTGAGCTTCGACGCCTCGGTGCTGGAGGTCTTCGTGCCGCCCATGGCGGGTGCCACCATGGTCACCGCCCGGCCGGACGGGCACCGCGACCCGTCCTACATGGTGGAGGCGCTGCAACGGCACGAGATCACGGTCGTCCAGGCGGTCCCCAAGCTGCTGCGGGCTGTGTCCATGGAGCCCAGGCTGGAGGATTGCGTGGCTCTGCGCATCCTCCTCGTCGGCGGCGAGGCCCTGGAGCGGGAGCTTGCCGAGACGCTGCAGGCCCGCATCGGCTGCGAAGTGTGGAACCTCTACGGTCCCACCGAGACCACCGTCGACACCACCTATGAGCGGCTGTCGCCGGGGCCGGGGACCAGCGTGCCGCTGGGCCGGCAGATCACCGGCGCCTGGCTCTACGTGCTCGACGGCGAGCTCCTGCCCGTACCCATCGGCGTGGCGGCGGAGCTCTATATCGGCGGCGCCGGCCCGGCGCGCGGCTACCTGGCACGGCCGGAGCTGACGGCGGAGCGCTTCCTGCCCAACCCGTGGAGCCCCATCCCCGGCGACCGGATGTACCGCGCCGGCGACCTGGTCCGCCGTCTGCCCGATGGCCGGCTCGACTACCTGGGCCGCACCGATCATCAGGTCAAGGTGCGGGGCTTCCGCATCGAGCCCGGCGAGATCGAGGCCGCGCTGCGGGATAGCCCGGGAGTCCGGGAGTCCGTGGTGCTGGTCCGCGAGGACATCCCCGGCGATCCGCGGCTGGTCGCCTATGTGGTGACGGGGGAGGGGGACGAGCGGCCAGGCTCGGAAGATCTGCGCGCCGCCCTGCGCCAGCGGCTGCCCGAGTACATGGTCCCCACCTCCATCGTGCTGCTGGAGGCGCTGCCGGTGCTGCCGAACGGCAAGGTGGACCGCCGGTCGCTGCCCGCGCCGGAGCTGGAGCGGGCAACGACCGGCGGGGTGGCGCCGCGCACCCCCACCGAGGAGCTGCTGGCCGGCATCTGGGCCGACCTCCTGGGGCTGGAGCGGGTAGGGGCCGGCGACGACTTCTTCGCCCTCGGCGGTCATTCGCTCCTGGGCACCCGCATGGTCTCGCGCCTGCGGGACGCCT
>DASPJI010000659.1:0-8959 GCA_035628695.1 Thermoanaerobaculia bacterium
GCCAAGAGAGTGGCGCTATGAAGAGGAAGAGGCGGAGGCCGCTTCGGCCTGGCGCCGGCAGGCTTCCGAGCAGTAGGCCCCTCCCCTCTCCCCCGGCAGGGTCCGCTCCCCGGAGACGTACACGCCGCAGGCGGCGCAGCGCACCAGCGTCTCGACGGGTAGCGAGCGGGCGTCCTTCGGAGCTTCGGGAGCCTGCAGGAAGCGGCGCAAGGCCCGCAGGCAGAGCCAGATCAGAAAAGCCAGCAGGACGAGGCCGAGCAGGCGCCCCATACCCCGCCTCAGGAGCGCTGGCTCCGGCGCTGCTCGACCTCGGTCGCCAGCCTCTCGACGTCGCTGTTGCCCGGCTGCAGCTGCCGCAGCTTCTGGAGAGCCTCCTCGGCCTCGTCGTACCGCTCGAGGTCGATGCCCAGAATCACCACCTGGTTGAACAGCGACCGCCAATGGGAAGAGTCCAGGGCGTGTGCGCGGCGGAACATGTCCAGGGCCTGGTCGAACTGCCCCTGCTCCCGGTAGGTGACACCGATGTCGGAGAGGACATCGGGATTCTCCGGCCGTAAGGTGAGGTACTGGCTGTAGAGGTCGCGCGCCCGGGCCCACTGCCCGATCTCGAAGTTCATGTTGGCCAGTTGCAGCACGGCGTCGGCATCGTTGGGGTTCTCCTGCACGCGCCGGCTGAGCTGCTGGACCTGCTCCATGGCCGGGCCGGGGCCGGAGGGCGCCCCCGCGCCGCCGGCGTTCCCCGGCGGCACACCCTGCTGCGGCATACCCTGGACCACGGCTCCGGCGGTCAGCCGGGCAGGCTGGCGCGCGGCCATGACCTCGTGCAGCAGGTACCCGGCGATGAAGCCGAGAAGGATGCCGAACACCGCGAAAATCAGATTGTCTTTGGTCAAGATCTCAAGGCTCTCCGTCGTCGCCGGCATCGTCCTCGTCCGCAGTCTCCCCGGCGTCCTCACTGCTGATGCGGACGGCGCTCCAGCCGCCCTGGGCCGGCTCGGGGAGGCCGAGCTCGTTGGCGGTCCACGTACCGGTGAGGACACCCGAGCCGGTCAGCGTGCCCTCGAACACGCTGTCGAAGCCACGGCGCACGTCGATGCGCTCGAGGCGCAGGCGGTTGGCGGCATAGGTCCCCTGCAGGGAGCCGGAGCCGCCACCCTCGATCGAATAGGTACCAGTGACCACGGTACCGGAGAGTCGCAGCTCGAAGGTCCCCGGCCTGTCCTGCGGCTGGACGCGCACCCGCCAGCGCCCGGTGATGACGTCGGTCCGCCGCGGCGCCGCCGCCGTCCTCCCGCTCAGCTCCCCTTCCAGGAAGCCGATGCGCTGGAGGCGCTCCTCCAGGCGGCGGATCTGCGCGTCGACCCGGCCGGCGGCGGTACGCCCCGCCTCGCGGGCGCCGTCCAGCTCGTCGCGCAGCGCTTCCAGGGTGCCCAGGGCGAGGCTGTCCCCCCCCAGCGTCTCGTCGAGCCGAGTGGCGACCTCCCCCATCCGCTCCAGCGCCTGCCGCTCTCGGGTGCGTGCCTCGTCGTAGCCGGCGAGGTCCAGCACCAGAAGCCGCTGCTCCAGCCGGAGCTGCATCTCCACCTGCGCCCGCTGCGACGCCGTGGCTGCTACCGGCGCGGCCGTATCCGCCTGATCGTCCTGGGCGATGACCCCATAGGTGACGAGCAGGAGGGACAGCAGGGCGAGCGGGGCGGCGAGGCGTCGGACCATGGCGGGGGGATTCTAGCAGCGTCTCCGGGCGGGAACGACGAAGGCCGCTCCGGGGAGCGGCCTTCTCTCGAATCCGGTCCGGCCCGGAGACCGGAGATCAGCTCGCCACTTTGGTGCGCTGGCGCTTCTCCAGGCTCGAGTTCAGGGCCCGCTCGACCAAGTCCTCGGACTCTCGCTCGGTGATCGCCTTCACATGGGCGACCTCGCTGACGATGAAGTACTTCGCCCGCTCGTACATCTTCTTCTCACGGAACGAAAGGCTCTTCCGCTGGCTGACGAGACGGAGGTTCTTGAGCACCTCCGCGACGTCGGTCAGCCGGCCGGTCTTCATCTTGTCCAGATTCTGCTTGTAGCGGCCCTTCCAGTCCTTGTAGGTATCGATGTTGCCGTCCTCGAGGATCTCGAAGAGGGCGCGTACCTCGCGGTTCTGGCACAGCGGACGCAGACCCACCAGATCCAGGTTGGACTTGGGCACCATCACCTTGGAGTTATTGGCGAGAAGCCTGAGGTGATAGTAGGTCTGCTCCACCCCATCGATCTGCGTGGGCTCGATCTTCTCGATCAGGCTCACACCGTGGTTGGGGTAAACCACCTTTTGACCGACCTTGAATGTCACGTCACGAACCCCCTTGAATTTTCAGAAACAGAAGATGGAGCTGCGGATAGTAAGTCGCTGAGGGACTTCCGCTTACGCACTTCTTTATACACCAGGACGGACCGCCTGGTCAACATCGAAGCGTCAGGGGGACGGTAGAAGCGCGTAAGCCCAGGGGTGGCGCGGTTGACACACCGAAGGTCAGGCCCTACCATTCCCCGGCTGGCCCACCCCGTTGCCGGAGTGGCGGAATGGCAGACGCAGGGGACTCAAAATCCCCCGCCCCTTGCGGGCGTGTGGGTTCGACTCCCATCTCCGGCACCAACGTCTCACCGTCTCCCGGTACCGCCGCAGTCGGGGCAGTCCAGGCCCCCCTGCCAGGCGCCGGTGGCGGCGCAGCGCAGACAGGGGCCCTCGGGCCGCAGGCGTCCGAGCAGCCGGGTCACGGCCGCCCTCGCCCGGTCCCTCAGCGGGGTGTCCCTTTCCCGTGCGGCGTTCAGGTCGCTCTCCATCCTCTCCGATTGTACTACTCGTAGCGGAGCGCCTCGATGGGATCGAGGCGCGACGCCTTGGCCGCCGGGTAGATGCCGAAGAAGATCCCCACCATGGCCGAGAAGCCGAAGGCCAGGAACACCGCCCAGAGGGGCACGTGGGCCGGCGGGAAGTCACCGGGCAGGACGCTCGCCGCCAGCACGCCCAGGCCGTAGCCGATGGCGAGCCCCAGGCCTCCTCCCACCAGCGACAGGGTGACCGCCTCGATGAGGAACTGGACGAGCACGTCCTGGCGGCGGGCTCCCACCGCCTTGCGCACGCCGATCTCCCGCGTCCGCTCGGTCACCGACACCAGCATGATGTTCATGATGCCGATACCGCCCACCAGCAGGGCGATGCCGACGATCCCGCCGACCACGGCGGTGACGCTGCCCAGGATGCTGTTGACGCTGTCGAGGATCTCGTCCTGGGTCTGGATCTGGAAGTCGTTCGGCTGCCCCTCGGGGATCTGGTGGCGGGTCCGCAGGAGCTGGGTGATGCCGTCCTTGACCTGCTCGACCGACTGGGTGTCCCGGGCCTGCAGCCGCAGCTCCACCGCGTCGGCGGCGTTGCGGCCGAAGAGCGCCACGGCCGAGTCGAAGGGGACGAAGACCATGTCGTCCTGGTCGAAGCCGAAGGCCCTCCCCTTCTTCTCCATGACGCCGATCACCGTTGCCGGGTAGGTGCCGATGTAGATCTCCTTGCCGATGGGGTCGTCGCCCAGGGCGAGCTCCTCCACCACCTTGCGGCCCACCACCGTCACCTTGCGCCGGTTCTCCAGGTCGACACGGGAGAAGAAGCGCCCCTGCTCCACCGTGTGGTTGTTGACGTCCTGCCAGTCCTGGTTGACGCCGATGATGGCGAAGGGTGTGTGCTTGCGCTCGCGGTACTTGACCTGCGACTGGCCGAACATCGCCGGGGTGATCAGGCGTATGCCCGGCACCCGTTCCCGGAGCGCCTGGCCGTCCTCCCAGGTGAGCCGGACCTGGCGGACGACCATGTCGGGCCGGTTGCGCTGCATGTCGCGCTGGATCACCATGAAGGTGGCGCCCACCCCCTGGAGCTCATTGGTGATGGTGTACTGCAACCCCTGGACGATGGACACCACGGCGATGACCGCGGCGACGCCGATGATGATCCCCAGCGTCGTGAGGATCGAGCGCATCTTGTTGGCGCGCAAGGCCTCCAGAGCGACTCGAAAATTTTCCAGGAAGACCAACGGCGGCTCCTCTCTCGGGCGGCGGCGTCAGGCGTGGGCGTGCGACCGGGACGCGCGGCCCGTGGGCTGGTCGGAGAGCACCTTGCCGTCGCGCAACGTAACCCGGCGCCAGGCGTGCTCGGCGATGTCGGCCTCGTGGGTGACCAGCACCACCGTATTGCCCGCCTGGTGGAGCTCGTCGAACAGCCGCATGATCTCCTCCGAGGTGGCGGAGTCCAGGTTGCCGGTGGGCTCGTCGGCCAGCAGGATGGACGGGTCGTTGACCAGCGCGCGGGCGATGGCGACGCGCTGCCGCTGGCCGCCGGACAGCTCGTTGGGCTGGTGGTGCATGCGCTGGGCGAGGCCGACCCGCTCGAGCGCCCGGCGCGCCCGCTCCCGCCGCTCGCTGCGCGACAGGCCGGCGTAGACCAGCGGCAGCTCGACGTTGTGCAGCGCGTCGGTGCGCGCCAGCAGGTTGAAGGTCTGGAAGACGAAGCCGATCTCCTTGTTGCGGATGCCGGCCAGCTGCTGGTCGTCGAGCTCCTGCACCGCCGTGCCGTTGAGCACGTAGCTTCCCGACGAGGGGGTGTCGAGGCAGCCCAGCAGGTTCATCAGCGTCGACTTGCCGCTGCCCGAAGAGCCCATGATCGCCACGTACTCGCCGCGCTCGACCGAGAGGTCGACGCCGTTCAGGGCGCGGACCTGCTCGGCGCCCATGTCATAGACCTTGTGAATGTCCCGCAGCTCGATCAGCGCCATCAGTCCTGCTCCCCCTGGTCGTCCGTTGCCGCGTCCTCGCCGCGGTTTTCCGCCCGGTCGCGCTCGCGGTCGGCCCGGCGGTCCGCCGCCTCGGAGGTCGTGCTGACCGTCACCGCGTCGCCGTCCCGCAGGTCGCGCAGCGTCCGGTACGGACCGGTCACGACCCTCTCGCCGGGCTTGACGCCGGAGCGGATCTCGACGTGGGTCTCGTCGGAGAGGCCGGTCTCCACGGTCCGCTGCCGCGCCTTGCCGTCCTCCAGGACAAACACGACTTTGATCTCGTCGTCTTCCTCCGCCTTCGCCTCCTCGCCCTCGGCCGTCAGAGGGGGGCGCTCCACCACCGCCTGGATGGGGAGAACCAGGGCGTTGGCGTGGGCGGCGGTCTGGATCTCGGCCCGCACCGACATGCCGGGCCGCAGCGCCTCGTCGCTGTCGGTGAGCAGGACCTTGACCTCGTAGAAGGTGACGTCCGGCTGCTGGGGCCGGTTGAAGCCCGAGCTGCCGATCTCCACTACCCGACCGTGGTAGACCCGGTTGGGCAGGGCGTCGACCCGCAGCACCGCCTCCTGCCCCATCCGGACGTTCACGATCTCGGTCTCGTCCACGTCCACGTTGGCCAGGATCTCGGACAGGTCGGCGATGGTGCCGATGATCGAGCCGGCGTTGTTCATGGTGCCGGAGACCACCACCTCCCCCTGTTCGGCGTTGAGGGCGATGACCCGGCCGGTCAAGGGGGCGAAGATGGTCGTCTTGCTGAGGTCGTCCTGCGCCTTCTCGAGATTCGCCTGCATCTGGAGGACCGACTCGCGGGCCTCGTCCACACGCAGCCGGGCGGAGGTCTCGGCGAGCTCGGCGGCTTCGAGCTGCTCGTTGGAGGTGATGCCCTCCTGAGTAAGGCGCCGCGCCCGCTCCAGCTTGTGGCGGGCGTCGGCCAGCGACACCTCGGCCTGCCGCACACCGGTCTGGGCACTGCGGAGCTGCGCCGCCCACTGGTTGCGCTGGGCGAGGAACGCCTCCCGCTCGAGTTGCAGGAACGGCTGCCCCGCCTGGATCAGGTCCCCCTCCTCCACGTACAGCTTCTCGATCTTGCCGATGACGTGGGCCGAGATGTTGACCTTGATCCGGGGATCGATCTCGCCGCTCGCCTTGACGATCTGGGTCAGGTCGCGCCGCGCCGCCTCCTCGGCATAGACCCTCTCCCCCTTCTCCCGCCCGGCGTTCTTCAGGCTGGCGAAGACGATGGCGCCGAGCAGCAGCAGGACGCCGACGATGACCAGGATCTTCTTCACGAGCCTGCTCCGCCCGCCATCGAACCGATCGCCGCCGCGAACCCGGCCTTACCCAGGACGTAGAGGAGCCAGAGGGCGATCACCGTGATCGCCGCCGCCTTGGGGGAGACCTTCGCCACCACCCGGTAGCCGATGACGAGGAGGATGAGCGACCAGATCGAGAAGACGTCCAGGCTCCCCAGCAACGACTTGACGACCGGGCTCGCCTCCTCCGGCGCCACGGTCGCGGCGCTAGAGGTGAGGATGCCGCCGCTCATCGCCTCCTCCGGAGTCACGGTGCTCCGCCCCAGGAGGATCAGGATGGAGAGCAGCAGAGAGATGGCGGACGGCATCAGGCCGTGGACCGAGGTCGCCAGGCTGGACTTGAAATCCATCTCCGAGCCGACCATCTTGAAGGCGACCCAGAAGACGAGGGCGACGATCAGGAAGACCACCGCCGTCATGATGGGGCCGACGAGCAGCGTCACCGGCCCCATCTTCTCGTTCCGCTCCACCATCTCCTGGATCTGGTCGTCGGAGACGTTCCCCATGCCGAACTGCGACACCTGGTGCCGGACCAGCTCCTCCTGGTCGACGCGCTGCTGCATCATGTAGGCGGCCGTCGTCCCCAGCACCAGGAGGACGAGCAGGGGGGCGAGCCAGGTCGGCCGCTCGGCGATCGACCGGAACGTCTTGCCCGGCGCCACGAGGACGCCGAGCAGACGGCCGAAGCTGGAGTCGTGCATCGCGGTCTCCTTGGTCTAGAACAGCGTGAAGCGATTGATGGGCTGCTCCGGATCGACCAGCTCCACCCCCTGCTGCTCGAGCAGCGTGCCGGTCGCCCGGTAGTACTCGGTCAACGCCGTCTGGTACGCGATGGTGGCGTTGACCTCGCGGCTGCGGGCGAGGGTCAGGTCTTCCTGGATCTGGGTGATCTCGAAGCTGGTCGACATGCCGTTCTCATAGCGCTTGCGCTCAGCCTCCAGATTCCGCTCCTGGAAGCGGACGGAGGCGCGGGCGGCCTCGATCTGCTTGGCCGCGGTGTCGACCCGGCGCGCCGCCTGCCGGACCTCGGTGCGGATCCGGTCCTGCAGGTTTTCGAGCTCGGTCTCCGACCGTTCGACGCCCAGGTTGGCGCTGGCGCTCTGCGCCCGGGCGGAGCGGTTCTGGAGCGGATAGGCAAAGACGAGCGAGGTCGCCCAGCCGGTGAGGTCGAGGCCGAAGAGATCGCTGTAGACGTCGCTGAGCGCCTCCTGACTGCCGGCCGAAGAGCCGTAGCTCACCGACAGGTCGAGCCGCGGCCGTGTCTGGTTTCGGAAAAAGGCGGCGTTGATCTGGTTCTGCTCGAGCTGGAACTGCTGCTGCTGGAGCTCGGGGCGCTCGGCGAAGGCGGTGCTCACCGCCTCCTCGACGTTGAAGGTGAGGCGCTCCGCGCTCTCCGGGCTGGTGACGGCGTTGATCGGCACCTCCCAGAGCTCGCCGGGCGGCAGGTTGAGCAGGCGCCGGAGCTCGTCCGCGGCGTCGCCCAGGGTGGCCTGAGCGCTGATGATGTCCTCGTCGCGCTCGGCGATCGCCGCTTCGCTCTGCACCAGCTCCAGGGGGGCCAGGGTCCCTACCTCCACCTGGATCCGGTTGCGCTCGTGGAACTCGCGGGCCAGCGCCATGCTCTCTTCGGCGACGGCGAGTTGCTCCCGGGCGCCCACCAGGTCCCAGTAGGCGTTGACCACCTGCTGGATGGTCAAGGTCACCTGCCGCTCGAACTCCTCGCGGCTGATGCGGTTGTCGAGCTGCGCCAGCATCAGGCCGCGCTCGGTGGCGAGACGGCCGAAGTTGCGCAGCAGCGGCTGGGTATAGCCGAAGGTGAGGCCGCCGCCATAGGTGACGGGCACGTCGCGGAAGGTCCCCGGGCGGAAGCTGAAGCTGCTCCGCCGCTGGTCCACGCCGATCGAGAAGTCACCCCCCCAGGGGGCGAGCTGGGAAAATCCGAAGTCCAGGGACTGCTCTTCCGAGCTGACCGGCAGCGTGGGGTTCTCGGGGTCCGACTCGTCTTCGCTGGCCGAGAGCGTCGCGTCGGTCCGCAGGTCGTAGATGCCCAGGGCCTGCTGGATGGCCAGGCGCTGCTGCTCACGGACGTAGAGCTGGCTGGCCAGGTCCAGGTTCTGGCGCAGCGCCACGGCGATGGCCTGCTCAAGGGAGAGCTGGATCGCCCCGTTGCCGACCTCCACCAGCGGCTGGCCGACGAGCGGCTCCGGCGGCGGCGTGGTCTGGAGCACGGTCGGCGCCGGCACCGCGGGCGGCGTCTGGGTGGGCGTCTGACTCTGGGTCGTCGTCTGCGTCTGCGTCGTCGTCTGCGGAGTCGTGGTCTGGGCGGAGGCGCCAGGTGCGACCAGCAGCCCTCCCACCATGGAAGCGGTCACGAGGACGGCCGTCAGCCTCCGGGCCGGCCGCACGTCCCCCGTATGGAACCACAAAGACGTTCTCGTCATCAGAATGCACCTCAAATAAGAGAATCGTTCACACTCAGAGCTGGACGGGTCCCCGGCGCGGACTTCCCTCTCGAGCCGATCCTTCCCATGCTCGATGTACGCGGGACCTCCTACAAAGTTTACGTCGGACCGGCCCCGCCGTGGCGGCGCCGGCCGGGATCGGGCACCGGCACCGCCGCCAGCAGGCCGGCGGTATAGGGATGGCGCGGGCGGGCGAACACCTCCTCCCGCGGCCCCACCTCCACCAGCCGGCCGCGATGGAGCACCGCCACCCGGTCCGCCACCTGCTCCAC
The DNA here is from genome assembly GCA_035628695.1 of Thermoanaerobaculia bacterium. GTDB lineage: Bacteria > Acidobacteriota > Thermoanaerobaculia > Multivoradales > UBA5704 > DASPJI01. The sequence goes on from DASPJI010000659.1 coordinate 8,844, forward strand.
CGCCGCCAGATCGTGGGCGATGAGGAGCAGGGTGAGCCCGAGCCGCTCCTGGAGGCCGGCCAGGAGGTTGAGGATCTGGGCGCGCACCGAGACGTCCAGTGCCGAGATGGGCTCGT
>DASPJI010000660.1:0-9598 GCA_035628695.1 Thermoanaerobaculia bacterium
CGCCCCGCGCTCTCCGCAGTGATGGTGCCGCCGTGCAGCTCGACGATGGCACGAGTGATGGCGAGGCCCAGTCCGAGCCCTCCGAAGCGGCGGGTGATGCCGACCCGTCCCTGGTGGAAGGCGTCGAAGATGTGCGCCAGCTGCTCCGTCTCGATGCCGATCCCCGAGTCGGCGACCTCCACCACGAGCTGGCTCCGCTCCGCGGGCTCTGATGTTCGGGACCGCATGGCGATGGAGCCGCCCTCGGGCGTGAACTTGACCGCGTTGCTCAAGAGGTTCCAGAACACCTGGGTGAGGCGCGCGGTGTCGGCCCAGACGTACAGGTCTCCGGGCTCCAGCTCCTTGACCAGCCACTGGCGCTTGGCGACCATACCGGCGGCGCAGGTCTGGAGGGCGTGCTCCAGCACCGTCCGCAGATCAGTGACTTCGCGGCGCAGCTCGAGCTTGCCGCGGACGATGCGGGTCAGGTCGAGGATGTCGTCGATGAGTCGCGCCTCGAGCTCCACGTTGCGGCGCATCATCGACAGGCGGTCGAGCACGTCATCGGGGAGCCGCTCGTCGGAGCCGAGCCCCGACAGCACCGCCAGAACGGGGGTCAGGGGAGTTCGCAGCTCATGGGAGAGGCTGGCCAGGAACTGGTCCTTGGCGCTGTTGGCGGCCTCCGCTTCCTGGCGGGCGCGCTCCAATTCCAGCTCTGCCCGGCGGCGCTCGGTGATATCGGTGAGGGTCAGGACACAGCCGAGGATCTCGTGGTGCGGCGAGTAGAGGGGACCCGCAGAGAGCAGGAGCTGCCGCTCGCCGCCGTCCGGCAGAGACATGGCCGCTTCGACACCGCGGCTGGTCCGCCCTTCCAGGCAGAAACGGAGGTGGGGCTCGAGGCCGCGCGGGCGTCCGGACCGGCCGCGCAAGGGAAAGGCTTCAGAGAAGAGCCGGCCCTCGCAGCCGCCGCTGCAGAGCCGCTGGGCTGTCCTGCTGGCACGCAGGATCACCCCTTCCAGATCGCAAACCACGATGGCCTCGGTGGCGTGCTCGAGGATGGAACGGGCCAGCTTCTCGTCGGCGACGATCTGCTCGTTGCGCTTCTGCTCGGTCAGGTCGATCACGACCAGGCAGACGGCATCGAGCTCGTCGAGGGAAAGGGTGCTGAAGGCCAGGTAGACGGGCACCGTAGTGCCGTCCTCGGCGCGCAGGACCAGCTCCCCGTGGCTGCCGCCGCGCAGACCTTCCTGCAGCAGGGCTTCGAAGGCAGGCCGGTCCGCTTCAGGCAGGAAACGCTGAACCGAGCAGCCGACTACGCTCCCCAGCGGCGCCCGCAGGATCTCGGCGAGGCATGGGTTGCAATAGAGGATAGTCCCCTCGGAGGCCAGGGTGGCGGCCCCCTGCCGCATCCCCTCCACCATCTTGCGGTAGGGGTGCTCGGCACTCTTGAGGGCATAGACCCGCTCGCCGCGCTGCTCGTTGATGACGAGGGCGTCCACCTCGCCGTCGCGCAGGGCGCGGAGGGTCTCCTCCGCCTCGAAGAGCCGCGCCCGCAGCTCCTCCACCTCGTTACGGCCGCCGCGGTGGACGCTCCCGACGACACCGGTGGACGCTTGCCGGCGCATCTGCCATCAGCTCCGGGGACGGAGGTCCAGCCCCACCAGCACGCGCTCCGAGTTGGAGAGGTCGCCGATGATCCTGCGGATCGGCGACGGGAGACGCCGGACGAGGGTCGGGATGGCCAGGATCTGGTCGCTCCGGGCGAGTTGCGGGTTCTCTGCGAGATCGACCACCTCGATGCGGTACCTGCCAGCCAAGTGCTCCTCGCACATCCGCCGCAGATTCGCCAGGGCGGTCACCGACTTGGGCGTCTGCCCCGCCACGTAGAGCCGCAGGTCCCAGAACTCCGGGCGCTCGCTGTGGCCGGGGTTGTCCGCGTTCATTCCCGTCCTCCATCCCCGGCGCCGGAGGAACCGGAATTCATCAGCCGGCGGACGCGCGCCATCTCGGCACGGTCGACTTGTAGCTGCTCTTCCCGCCGGCCCTCCTGGTCGATGAGCCGCAGGGCCTCTTCCTGCTCCACCTCGAACTCGAGCTGCAGCGCGGCGATGCGGGCCTCCAAGGCCTGGCGCCGGCGCTCCAGCTCGCGCCGCCGGCGCTCGGTCTCCTGCTGGCGGGCGATCGCCGCCGCCCGCTCCTGCGCCTCCTGGGCCGCCCGGGCCGCGCCGGTGAGAGCGCCGGCCGGGCCGAGATAGACGTCGGTGAGCTGGATCCCATGTTCGGTGAACAGCATCTCCCGGAGCTGGTTCGAATGCGCCATGCCGCGGGCCTTGATGACGTTGATCGTCCGGTTGCGCTCGCCCGAGAGCTCGACCTCGCGCACCAGCAACCAGGTGTCCATGAGAGACGAGGTGCCGACCTCGGTCTGCTCCAGGTAGGAGGAGTGGGTGAGGCTGGTGAAGAGGGCGGTGATCTGGTTCAGCTTGAAGAAGTCGATCAGGCGCATGAGCATGCCCTTGACTTCCTCGGGGTTCCCCACGGTGAGGAAGTTGGTGATCGGGTCCACCACCACCACCGAAGGGCGAACGTCGCGGATCAACTTGTACATGGTGACCAGATGCCGCTCCAGGCCGTGAAGGGTCGGGCGGGCGGCATGGAAGTGCAGCAGCCCCTCCCGCGTCCAGCGCTCCAGGCCGAGGCCGATGGAGCGCATATTGCGGGCCACCTGGGGGAACGCCTCCTCGAAGGCGAAGATCACCGCCCGCTCGCCACGCCGGCAGGCCGCGTCCACGAAGTGGGCGGCGATGCTCGTCTTGCCCGTGCCCGCCTTACCCGAGACCAGGATGCTGCTCCCCCGGTAGTACCCCTGGCCGCCGAGCATCTCGTCGATGCCGGCGATGCCGCTGGACACCCGCTCGGTGGGCGCCCCGTGCTCCATCCGCAGTGAGGTGATGGGCAGAACCTCGATTCCCTGCTCGTCGATGAGGAACGGGTACTCGTTGGTGCCGTGGTGGGTGCCCCGGTACTTGACCACCCGCAGCCGCCGCGTCGCGAGCTGGTCGTCCACCCGGTGGTCGAGGAGGATGACGCAGTCGGAGATGTACTCCTCGAGACCGTGGCGGGTGAGCGCCCCCTCCCCGCGCTCGGCGGTGATCACCGCGGTCACCCCACGATCCTTGAGCCAGCGGAAAAGGCGCCGCAGCTCGGCGCGCAGGATACCCTCGTTGGTGAAGCCGCTGAATAGGGTCTCCAGGGTATCGAGGACGATCCGCTTGCCACCGATCGAGTCCAGGGCCCATCCGAGGCGGAGGAAGAGCGCTTCCAGGTCGTACTCGCCCGTCTCCTGGATCTCGCTGCGCTCCACGTGGATGTACTCGATGAGGAACTTGCCCTGGCGCGCCAGCTCGTCCAGATCGAACCCCAGCGACAGGACGTTCTCCGTCAAGTCCTCCGAGCGCTCCTCGAAGCTGACGAAGACCCCGGGTTCACCATACCCGGTGGCGCCGCGCACCAGGAACTCCATGGCCATCAATGTCTTGCCGCAGCCGGCGGTGCCGCAGATTAGGGTCGGCCTCCCCGCCGGAAGGCCACCGAAGGTGATCTCGTCCAGGCCGGCGATGCCGGTGGGTGCCTTGCGGATCCCCCGCGCCATGGCCGGCTCGGAGGGGGGCCGACTCTCGACGGGAGCCGGAGCAGCCGAGGAGGAAGGAACCGTCTGGAAATTATCTGTGTCGAGCATGATCGAGCGATCCCGAAGAGCAAGCCTCGTGCCCGCCCCTTGGCGGGCCACCGGCGGCCCGTCTGCGTCATCAGGCTGACCTCAATAGTAGTCGCCCTCTCGCCCTCCTGCTATCCTCCCCCGCCGTGAGCAACCTACTCTTCCTGCGCGCCTGCCGCAACGAACCCACGGAGCGACCGCCGGTGTGGCTCATGCGCCAAGCAGGACGTTACCTCCCCGAGTACCGTGAGGTCCGCCGCAAGGCCGACTTCCTGACTCTCTGCAAGACTCCGGAGCTGGCGGCGGAGGTGACGCTGCAGCCGATCCGCATTCTCGGCGTGGACGCCGCTATCCTCTTCGCCGACATCCTGCTGCCCCTGGAAGCCATGGGCGCCGAGCTGGTCTTCGCCGCCGGCGACGGCCCCACCTTCCCCAAGCCGGTACGCCGCCGGGAGGATATCCAGGAGCTGCTGCAGCCGGACGTGGAGAAGACTCTGGGGTACGTCTTCGAAGCCATGCGCCTGGTGCGCCGAGAGCTCGATGGTCAGGTGGCCGTCCTCGGCTTCGGCGGCACCCCGTGGACACTGGCCGCCTATCTGGTCGAGGGCGGGGGCTCCAAGCAATTCGCCCACCTGCTCGCCTGGAGCTACGAGGACCCGGAGGGGCTCGCCCTGCTGCTCGACCGGATCGCCGACACCTCCATCGCCTACCTGAACGGCCAGATCGAGGCGGGCGCGCAGGCGATCCAGCTGTTCGACACCTGGGGCGGCCTGCTCGACCTGGAGCGCTGGCGGATCCTCGCGCTGCCGCCGCTCCTCAAGATCGTCAACGCCTTGCGCGGCCAAGTCCCCCTCATCTACTACGTGAACGGCGGTGGCCACCTGCTTCCGGGCATGGCGGACCTGCCGGTCGATATCTTATCGGTGGACTGGCGACAGCCGCTCTCGGCGGTGCGCCGGGTGGTCGGCTCCCGGGTGCTCCAGGGCAACCTGGACCCGGCGGCGCTCCTCGGACCCGTCCCGGAGATCGAGCGGCGGGTGGCGCGGCTGATCGAGGAGGGCAAGGGGGGTGGCCACATCGTCAACCTCGGCCACGGCATCCTGCCCATGACCCCGGTCGAGCACGCCCGGGCGTTCGTGGCGGCGGTGCAGCGTTCCGGCGGTTAAGTTGAGGGACGGGCGGCGCCATCCGCGGCCGGACGGCGCCACCTAACGCCAGGGAGAGATCAGAGGTCGCTCTCGACCTCGTCGATATCCTCGGCAAAGGCGCAGGCGAAGTCTTCCTGCAGGCCGGGCCCGGGGGATGGCGAGCTCGCCGATCCGCCGGGAGCCGCCACGCAGACCCACACGCAGTGGAGGTGCTCGTCGCTGCAGCCGTCGCGGTTCATATCCGGATCCCATGCGGAATCGTTGGGATTGCAGTGGCACGACTGCTTGGCGCAGTAGCCCGGAGGACAGGCCGGCTGGCTGCTATAGGTGCTGTAGGTGGCGAAGCGGACGTCACCCTTGCCCGGTGATATGCCGGCGACGAAGTTCGAGCCGCGCACCTGCATATCCGGCTTGCCGTTGCCGTCGGAGTCGATCCAGATCGACCCTTCGTAGCGCGGCCGCTCGGCGAAGGTCCAGACCGAGTGGGTGCCGGGGCCGAGGTTGACCCGCCGTGACAGCTCGCGGACGCCCTTGACGTCCCCGGTGACCGGCGTGAACACCACCTTGACGTTCAGGGCGAGGGGCGCCTCGTAGCTGCCACCCTTGGCGCTGGTCTTGACGATCTTCATGGTGGTGACGGGCTGCTCGCCATCCAGGCGGACGGACACGTCGTACAGCCCGCAGCCCGTCTCGATGGGCTCGAGGCCGGCCAGCGACAGCGCCTTGAGCTGGATACGGGTCGTCGCCTCTCCCTTGGCATTGAACACCGCGTCATCCAGGCGGGCGACCACGGTGTCGGCCGGCTCGCCCAGCCCCTGCGCCGGCTTGGTGGCGAGCGGCGCCCCCTTCATCACGATGGTGCCGGTGAAGGGCTGCGAGCCCTCGCAGAAGAAGCCCGCCGGGATCGGATCCTTGGCGAAGCTCGTCTGGGTGAAACCCTTGACCGTGGTCCAGGCGTCCACACCCTTGCGGACCACGTTGTCCGCCGAGACGGGCACGCCCGCGGCCAGAGCCAGCATCGGAGCCACTACGGCAGCAGCACGGATCGACATCCTCATTCTGCTCTCCTTTCTCCACATTCAGGACATTCAGGCACCCCGGACGCGGGTGCCTCTATTGAAGGGAGTGCACGGAGAGAGGGAGGGCGAGCCTCCGGATCAGCCGGTGCAGACGTCGCCGAAAACGAGGCCCACGATGGGTTCGACCAAGGCAAAGCCCCCTTCCGGCAGGCGATAGAGGGGCTTGGGGTCAAGAGCCTCGGGTACCGGGCCGGCGGCGGGAAGGGGTGCGTAGACTGCGCCGGGAAAGCGGGCCTTGAGAGCGCGGACGAGGTCGATCGTCCCCGATTCTCCCGCGGGGTCGCGAGGGTTGCGCATCAGCAGCCGGATGGCGGCGACCCTGCCCTCTCCTCCGGTGTCGAATTCCAAGGCGAGCCGCTGCCGCATGAGATCGACCTCCACCACCTCGCGGCCACACGGGCGGTCGCGCAGCTCGGCCGGGGGCGGCAGCCGCCGCCCCACGGCGCGCTCGGCTTCGCGCCGGCTCATGCCGACCTCGACGCCGCCCCAGCCCAGGTGGCCCCGGCGCAGGCTGATCTGCTTGACCGGCTCGACCCAGAGGGGGAAGCGCCCGCCTCCCCCCGGCTGGCCGCCCGGCGAAGCACAGGCGCCGAGCCCGAGCAGGAGCCCGAGAAAGTGGAGTACGGCGAGACCGGAGCGCGGCCGGCTAGTGCTTGTGCGCACCGGTCCCGGGGCCGTGCTGGTGCGCCGGCGCCTCCGGCATCCCCTTGGCCAGGCTCTGGTGGACGATGGAGAGCCACCGGTTGGCGTCGATGAAGCCGCTCCCCCAGTCCTTCCACTCCGCGGGTAGCCCCTCGGCCTGGATCTGCTCAAGGGTCTTGCCAGCATGGACGCGCTGGCTGACGATGGCGGTGGTCTCGACCAGCATGCGGTGATAGCGCTCGAGGTCGGCCTTGGTGGACAGCGGCCCGTGACCGGGGATGATCTTCACGTCGGCAGGAAGGCGCCCGAGGACCGCCTTGATGTTGCGGGTGAGCCCCAGGACGCTGCCGCCGCTCGCCAGGTCCACAAAGGGGAAGCGGTTGTGGAAGAAGTCGTCCCCCATGTGCACCACGTTCGAGCCGGTGAAGAAGATGACGCTGTCGCCGTCGGTGTGGCCGTTGGGGAAGTGGATGACCCGGATCTCCTCGCCGTTGAAGTGGACGGAGAGGGATTCGTCGAAGGTGATCACCGGCAGCGCCTCGGGCGGCGAGGGGGGCGTCGTCTCCCCCAGAACGGTCTGCTCGGTGGCCAGACGCTTCCGCACGTTGTCGTGGGCGATGATCGGCGCCTCGGGGCCGAAGGCCTGGTTACCACCGGTGTGGTCGCCGTGCCAGTGGGTGTTGAGCACGAACTTGAGCTTTCCCTCACCCAGCCCCTTGAGGGCGGCGCGGATCTTGTCCGCCATCGGGGCGAACTGGTCGTCGACGATCAGCAGGCCGTCGCTCCCCACCGACACTCCGATGTTGCCGCCCGCCCCCTCCAGCATGTAGATCTTGCCGGCGACCTTGGTCGCCTTGATCTCCACCTTGGAGAAGTCGCGCTGCGCGGCGGCCGGCAGCGCGATGAGGACCGCGGCGAGGGCCAGCAGGCGGGCGGCCGGGGTCTTTCCCTTCATGAAGTCTCCTCTCGCTGGTTATTTCCAGGCCCAGGCGTTCTCGCGCTCACCATTGAGCCGATAGCGGATGGCGCTGGTCACGGGGTCCGGCTCAGCCTTGCGCAGCTCGATGCGGCCCGTGGCCTGGGTGGCCACCGCCACCTCGAGGAAGTTGCGGCCATCGGCCAGCCGTATGGCTCCCACCGTGTCGGCCGAGCCGTTGGGCCGGAACTCCACCCAGCCGCCTGTCGCCGTGGTGGTGAAGCCGTCGATCGCGTTGGCCCCTCGCGGATCCTCGTTCCAGGCCCAGAAATCGATGGTGTCGGGGAGCGGTTGCGCGCCGAGTTGCTGAATGGGGTCGCCGGCGCCATCCACGGTGGCGGCGATGACCCGATCGTTTCCGTAGTCCACGATCACGCGCGTATTGACGTTCTGCTTGACCGCCTCGTAGCGGGCGGACCGCATCAGGCCCGACACTCCCTGGGCCATCCCTTCGAGCTTACTGCGGTGCACGACCCGCAGCAGCTCCGGCAGGCCGAGCGTCAACAGAACGAACAAGATGGCCAGAACGACCAACGCCTCGATCAGCGTGAATCCAGCCGCGCGGCGGAGCCTCCGAACAGGGCGCATATCGACCTCCTCCGTCTCCGGCGTCAGCAGGAAAGGCAACCCGCCTCCCCCGGCTCTCCGGCCCGGTACTACTTAGATGAATCGAAATGATAGCACGGGAGGAATAACCGGGAGGTCGCTCACCCCTGCCCCCCTCGGCGCTGCCGGTGCCACTCGCGCAGCAGGCCGGCCTCGCGCGCCGGAGCGAGGCGTTCGGGAGTACGGTGCTCCGGGTCCTCGGCCACCCAGGCGAGGACGTCGCGGGCGGTCTCCTCGACCGGACGGAGGGTGAGCCCCCGGGCGCGCGCCCGGGCCGAGATCACCCGGCCGAAGCCCTCCTCTTCGCAGGTCAGCCAGAGCGGCAGCTCGATCCCGTGCTCCGCGAGGAAGGTGTCGCCCACCCAGGTGAACACCGCGTCGCTGCCGGAGGCCTCGCGGCAGGCCGCCAGCATCCCCTCCATGGTGAGCGGGGGCTCGGGACCGGTGACGTTGTAGACGCCGGTGGCCCGCTCCTCGGTCATCCGCACCACCCACGTGGCGAGATCGCGGGCATCCACCGCTTGGATGGGGCTCTCCGGCCGGCCGGGAGCCAGCACCTCTCCACCAAGGGCGACACGGGTGACCCACCAGGCGAAGCGGCCGGTGTAGTCGTGCGGCCCCGACTGGATGCCGGGGCGGACGTGCAGCACGCGGCCGGGCATCGCCTCCTCCGCCGCCCGCTCGCAGAGGGCCTTGAGCCAGCCGTAGCTCTCGTTGGTGACCTCCTCGGCGTCCTCCCCGCCCGGCGGCGGCTCCTGGACCGGGCTCTCCTCGCTGACGCCGGGCTCCTCCAGATGGGCATAGACCGAGATGGTGGAGATGAAGACATAGAGGTCTACGGCGCCGGCGAGCTTGCCGGCCGACGCGCGGACGCTCCGCGGCACATAGCCGTTGACGTCCAGCACCGCGTCCCAGCGGCGGCCGTCCAGAGCGGAGAGATCCGACATCCGGTCACCGTGGAGCTCTTCGGCCTCGGGGAAGAGCCCGGGATGGCTCCGGCCGCGGTTGAAGAGGGTCACCTGATGGCCGCGGGTGAGCGCGGCTTCCACCAGATGCCGGCCGACGAAACGCGTTCCACCGAGGACCAGGAGCCTCATGGGACCTCTACGGCAGGCCGGCGAGCAGGCGGCGCAGGCCGTCGGGATCGGCGGGCTTGGTGAGGTGGGCGTCGAAGCCGGCCTCCAGGGCGCGGCGCTGGTCCTCGGCCTGGCCGTAGCCGGAGAGGGCCACGAGGCGGAGGGCGCCGACCTCCGGATCGGTGCGCAGAGCCCGGGCCACGGCGTAGCCGTCCATGCCGTCCGGCAGGCCGATGTCGCACAGCACGATCTCCGGCCGGAACCGCCGCGCCTTCTCCACCCCCTGCGGGCCATCGTAAGCCACCTCGACCTCGTGACCGGCCAGCTCGAGGAGGATCTGCAGGCTGTCGGCGGCGTCCCGGTGGTCCTCGATG